>NZ_NHNZ01000061.1:0-41613 GCF_002727095.1 Halorubrum sp. C191
GAGATGTCCTCGGACGGTGTTGGCGTGTGGCGAGTCCTCGGTCGTTTCGCAGACGTGATTGATCGAGGTCCCGCCGGCGCTGGCGCCGGCGAGGACCTCGTACAACGTCTCTGTCGTGACCTTGACGTTCTCGTCGAGGTCTATCTCAAGCTCTTCGTTGAGGCTGTTGACGACAAAATTAAGAAGGTGCTCTTCCTCTATCTCGTTGTCTGCTTCGGTAGGTTCCACACTTTCCCAAGCAGACACTCACTCAAACCCGATGTGATCGACTGAGTCTGTAACAACGGCTATTGGCAAATGACTTGCTTGAACATTATCAAGGAGCGAACGGCGTCAGCCGTGAGCGAGCAGGGTGGGGTAGTTCACCCGCTGTGATCGTCACAAGAAGTCATCGATTCATCTGCGAACAATCCCGTGATAACCGTGTCGATTAGTGCCTCCTCAACCTCATCATAGGTCTCGTTCAGGACGATCGGTGTGTTCTGTGCTTGCGTGACGAACAGCAGCGACCGTAGGAGTCCTCGTACGATGTCCGGATCGTCTATCCGGACATCATCGCGCGCAACCCATGCTTCCGGCTGCGGTAACACGCGGAAATCTGCTTCGGCACCTGTGTCGGGTTTGTTGTCGCTATCGCTTTTACTAATCGTGCCCGTGTTATTGTTGTCCCCTGTACTGGTAGCATCATCATAGTTTGTTCCATTCAACTGCTCATCGATCCGCCGTATCTCACCCTCCACAAACAGCCTCCGAATAAGAGGGTTCGATCGGACTTGTTTAAGTGTCGTCCGCAGGATCATTTCAGCTTCCGCCTGTGGTGTCTCCACCTCACCGATGACTGCTTCGAGTTGTTCAAATAACTGATCGCGCTCAGAGACCAGCACAACAAGATACAGTTGCTCTTTCGAGTCAAAAAACTGGTAGAACGTACTAGTACCGATTCCCACCTCTTCGGTAATATCATTCACACGCGTTCGATCGAAACCGAACTGCGCGAAAAGTTTGTGGCCCGCCTCGATCAACTCTTCGCGGATACGCTCGCGATCTTCATCGGTAAAGCGCGCCATTATTGCTTCCTCGCGTCAGCTGCGATAGCTTCGTTTTTTCGCTCCATGCCGAGATACGAGAGTCCACGAACAAAATGTTTATTGGTTCTCGGGTGAAGTAGTGAGTGTGCAACGAGCTCGCCACTTCTCGCCGAATAGTCCCGCAACGGAATTCCCCCGATCCCGGAGTACAAACACCACGACTATCGAGGTGCGGTAGCGCATGCGGACTCGCCCCCTATCCGTTGTGCTTGTGAGTGTGCTTCTCCTCACTAGTGGTCTCGGCATCGGTGCTGTCGGCGCCGAGCTAACCGGCTCCGACGCCGCACCTAGCATCGGCGTTAGCGCGCCCGCACAGGCCTCGAACATCGGTGGGTCTCCTGATCTTGACGTGTTCGCGCCGAACCCGAACCTCGTCCCCGGCCGGACCAACCAGATCTCCCTCCAGATCGCCAACGACGGAAACCTCCGGTTCGGGAACGCTGCGAACAGCGATCTTGTCACTACGGCGCGCAACGTCCGCGCCGAGGTTGAGGCGAGTGGTCCACTATCTGTCGAGTCGGGCGAGACATCGATCGGCAGCGTGACGACAAGCGCCCCCGGTGAACTACCGGTGAGTCTGAACGTGCCGCAGGGCGTCGAGCCCGGAACATACTCGCTAGATCTAGATCTCACCTACGGCTACATATCCTCCGGCGAGAGCCGAACCGTAACGATCTCCCGCGACGTCGAAGTCCGCGTGCGCGACGACGCCCGGTTCCAAGTCGTTGACATCGACAGCGACGCGCAGATCGGTGACAGCGGCACCGTTGAGGCGACGATCGAGAATGTCGGCGCGGAGACGGCGCATAATGCTGACGTGACTTTTGGGACGCAAAGTAATAGTGTCACAGTGAGTGACGGTCAGTCCAACACTGTTCGGATCGAGGAGATCGAACCCGGCGAGACGACATCTGTCGCATACGATGTGGGCGTCGCGTCCGATCTACCAGTCCAGCAGTACACGCTCTCCGGTTCCGTACAATTCGAAGACCCAGACGGGATCACCCGCACCGATGATGGGCTCTCACTCGGGATCCTCCCGCTTGCCGAACAGGAGTTCGCATTCACTAACGTGGAGTCACAGCTTCGCGTCGCCGAGGACGGCGAACTGGTCGGCACCGTTCGCAACGACGGCCCTGTTCCGGCCCGTAGCGTTGTTGTTCAGTACGCCGGCAATTCCCAGAGCGTGATCCCGGCAGAGCGGTCGACCGCTGTAGGGACGCTTGATTCCGGTGAATCCGCGAACTTCACACTGCCAATCTCGATTAGTGGCGAGGCCGAGTCCGGCCTGCGCTCGCTCGATATGGCAGTCCAGTACCGAAACGGTGAAGATGAGTTGCGGGCCTTCGAAGACCTCGTCGTCGACGCTGAGGTTGCCCCTGAGCGCGACCGTTTCGACGTTGCGGTCGAGAACCGCACTATCCAGTCAGACGGGACTCGTACCGTCGATGTCACCGTAACGAATAATCTCAACGAGACTGCCAGCGACGTCGAGGCACGGTTGTTCGCCGACGATCCGCTCGATACAGGTGATACCGACACGGGATACGTCCAATCACTCGACTCCGGGGAAACCACCACGATGACTTTCGAGTTGACTACTACAGGCTCTGCAACGCCGGGTAGCACGTACCCAATCTCGCTTGACTTCCGGTACGATGACGCGGACGGAGACAGCCAACTGACAGACACCTACCGTGTCCCGATAGACGTGATCGAGAGTGAGGGCGGCGGACTGCCGCTGCCAGTTATCATTGTCGCGCTGCTTGTCGTTGGGACGGGGGCGCTTGTCGTCTACCGGAGGCGGCAGTAACCGATGTCTCTCGGCGAGCGGATCGAGGCGTGGACACGGCGACTTAACGACGCCATCGTCGACAGCCCGCGCCGAGTCATCATCATATTCCTTGTTCTCACGCTGGTGTTTACCGGCGGGATAGGCCTTGTCAGCACGGACACTGAGGCCACCGATTCGTTCACCGATGGTCTCGAGGAACAGCAGGCACTTGACGCGGTTAACGAAGAATTCGAAGATCCATTCGAATCCGATGATGAGTCCACACAACTCATCCACTCGGGAAGTAACGTTTTGACAAAAGAGGCGTTACTCAGAGACCTCCGGGTCTTAGAGGAGGTTGAGTCACGAGACGACCTCCGGGTAGCCTCGGCCAACGGCCCGGCCACAGTCGTCGCACAGACAATCGACCCGTCGGCGACCACGGCAGCCGAACAGCGGCGCGTCCTGGAGTCGACGAGTGCGACCCGAGTCAGACAGGTCGTTCGCAGCCTCTCAGAAAATCCGCGGTTTACGGGGACGCTCGCGACAGATTTCAATCCGGCGAGCGTGAGCGCAAGCGCGTCGATTACGGTCATCTCACACGACGTGCCGGGAGGGTTCTCGGATGGGGACCTCCAAGAGGTTCAAACGACGATCCGATCGATTGCGGCTGATCAGCCAGGGGATCTCACGGCGTTCGGCAGCGGCGTGACGAACGCCGAGACGGCCAACGTCATCGGTGATTCGCTCACCATCGTAATGCCTGTCGTTGTGCTGTTGCTGCTTTTGTTCCTGGTCGTCGCCTACCGTGACCCGATCGACCTCGGGCTCGGGCTGCTGTCGCTTCTGATGACCATCATCTGGACGTTTGGGTTCCTCGGATTCTCTGGAATCCCATTTAACCAACAGATGATTACCGTTCCTGTGCTGTTGCTTGCGGTCGGGGTCGACTTCGGAATCCACATTATCAACCGCTATCGCGAGGAGACCGTCAAGGGGTACGAGGCGACAGAGGCGATGCGTGAGGCGAATAACCAACTGATGATCGCGTTCATAATTGTCACTGTGACCACTGTGTTCGGATTTGGGGCAAACGTAATCTCTGACCTCACGCCGATCCGAAACTTGGGAATCGCCTCGGCGGTCGGGATTACCTTCACTTTCCTGATCTTCGGGTTGTTTCTGCCGGCAGCAAAACTGGTCGTCGACAGACTGCGAGAGCAGTACGGAGTCCCAGAATTCAACTCGGCTCCGATCTCTTCGGAGGACTCAACACTTGGAAAATTCTTGACGTTCCCGGCACAGGTCAGTCGGTACGCGCCAATCGCGTTCGTGGTCGTGCTGCTCGTGACGGGGGGGATGGCCGCAGCGTACGGCAGCGGCGTCGACACCTCTTTCGAGACTGAGGACTTCCTTCCCCCGGAGGAGCAACCGGACTATGTGACCGGCCTCCCTGAGCCGTTCGCACCGAGTGAGTACACCGTCACTGAGACGTTGAACCTGCTTGAAGATCGGTTCTCGACCAATCAGGACCAAACAGTGAAGTTGTACGTCGAAGGGAACTTCGAAGAGGGCCATGCGCTTGAGGCTCTCGCGGACCCAAACGACGATGCATCAGGCTCACTCGCAGTCGGTGACGGCGGGAGCGCCCAGCCAACAAGTATTGTGACTGTGATTCAATCGCATGCCGAACAGAATCCGGAGTTTGCCAAACTGGTTGCCCGCAACGATATCGACGGAAACGGAATTCCCGACCAGAATCTCGACCGCATCTACGACGTGCTGTTCGCCTCGTCGTCCGGCGATCGGGCTGAGCAGTACCTCACGCCGGATCGACGGAGTGCGCAGGTCGACTATGCGATCGACTCCGGGGCTTCACAGGCTGAGGCCGCGGCCGACACTCGGGAGTTCGCTGAAGAGTTCCGGTACAAGACGACCGCCACCGGTCAGATCGTCGTATTTGATGCCGTGACTGATATCATCTTCAATTCTTCGATTCAGGGACTAATCATCGCAATTGGGTTAACAGGATTGTTCCTCGTTATTGCCTACGCCGTATTGGAGAGCAAGCCGCTCCTCGGAATAGCGAATCTCTTCCCGATCTTAATCGCAATCGCATTCTTACTTGGGACAATGCGATATCTCGGGATATCACTGAACGCGCTGACCGGCACAATTCTATCGATTTCCATTGGGCTCGGAATTGCGTACTCAGTACACGCCACTCATCGGTTCATCGATGAGTACAACGCCGGCGCCGACGCTTACGAGTCGATGATTATCACGCTCTCGGGGACGGGAGGCGCCCTGCTCGGAAGCATGCTCACCACTTCGCTCGGGACGGGCGCGCTCGCGCTCGCCATCACACCCGTGCTTGGGGACTTCGGCCTTTTGATGGCGCTGAGCGTGGTATACTCTTTCGTATTCACAGTGATCGCGCTTCCTCCAGCAGTGTTGTTGTGGGAGCACTATCACGGGATATGGGAAGGGATCAACCTGTCTGTCTCTGGGTGAGATTCAATATTTGCCAGTATTATAATTTTACAAAGTAAGCTATAGAAACAAACCCTTCACCCTCAAGAGGAGAACCGTGTCAGCGGTGATTGAGTAGGGTTGGGAAGAAGTCAGTATATTTTCGACATGTAATTCTAGTCGAATTGTTGCTTGGACAGGTAGCTATCTATCCAGCAAGAGTCACCGGTTGTTGTCGGCGATGCTACTCTGGGATCTGTACTAGTGTGTACGGTTACCTGACTTGGCATCGGTCCGGGTGCGTCGTCGACACCTTTCGTTTTGATCGAGTAGTGAAATAATGCGGTGAAGGATATCGGGCTGAAGTACCTCTGCGACCAGCAAAAGTCTAGGCATAGAGGCGCATCCGTAGGCGTGTGATTGGACAGCGAGGCGTTGAATGTGAATGGCGGATCCTCGCCTACTACCTTGGGCAGTTAAAACGGGAGTCCACGCTGAATGCCACGCTCTTGCGTCTCGTCCGCACACAAGAGCTGCTCTTGTGAACACTGTATCCCCTCTCTACTCACTCGCTTCGCTCGTTCGTTGAGGAAGGGGCCTCAGCGCCTCAATTCAGGTAAACTACAATATCCCAACCCAGTGGTGCGGTGCCGTGGGAATCTTTGCGCTTCAGCGCGGGGAGGGTGTCAAACAGCCTGAGTTATTCGCTTCCCATGAGACGGCAGAAAAATTAGTTTGGATTAAATACAAACCTAATCGGAAAAATCCCTACGCCTCGTCGCGCTCGACAACGACCCTCCGTCCGGTCAGTTCTTGGGGCGCAAAGCGGTAGAGTTCGATGTCGAGGTCCGGCTTGTCGTCGGCCCAGATCTCGAAGAGGGGACGCTGCGTCTCACCGTACTGGGCGATAGTTTCGGGGGTGAGCTCGTCGACATCGACGCGTTCGAGGGTGCCGACGCCGACGACGCTGGCGTACTCGTCGTCTTCGTCCTCGTAGACGACTACGCGGGCCCGCGGCGTCGACGCGAGGAACCCGCGCTTTTCGCTGTCGGGCGTCGACACCAGCCGGAGGTACAACGCGCGCTCGTCCGCGTCGTACCCGTAGGAGATCGGGATCGCGTACGGCGCGTCGTCGCGCGCGAGCGCGAGAACGCCCGTCTCGTGGCGAGACAGGTGTGCGTCCACCTCGGTCGATGACATCTCGACCTCGCTGTTCGTCGGCATATCGAACCTTCTTCCCACGAGTTGATAAAGGGAACGAGACGGCGCGCAGCGCGGGGACAGCGGGGAGGCGTCTCTGCGGTGCGGACGACGGCGGAGGCTCTGCGGCGGTCGCCGGCCGACTCCGTTCAGCTGATCGTCGGCGCCTCGCCGATGTCCTCCTCGGTGACCGGCGCCCCGCAGACGACACAGCCCGTCTCGAGTAGCGTCGCCCGCATCGCGTCGTCCACCTCGATCGAGCGCCGACACTCCGGGCAGACGAAGGTGTGGGTGGATCGCCCCGTCATACCCGTGCGTACGCTCCCCATGCCCATCAAACGGACCTCGGATTCTCGCGGCGTCGGAATGTGATAATCGATCCTTAGTCAAGCAGCGACCGGAACAGCTTCCGCTGGGCGGCGGCGACGTGCTCGGTGAACGTCGACCGACCGATGCCCAGCGACGCCGCGACCTCGCCGGCGTTGGCGCCCTTCGGGTGGTCGAAGTACCCCGCCTCGTAGGCGGCTTCGAGCACCTCGCGTTGGCGCTCCGTCAGTTCGCTCCGGTCGACGGTCACCAAGTCCGACTCCGTCGGCGTCGTCGACGACTGGAGCAGGCGCTTCACCTCCATCTCCGGACACGCGTCGCGGAACGCCTCCAACACCGACCGCAGTGTCGGCAAGTCGCTCGCGTGGAAGGTGACGCGCAGCCGCCCGTCGCGGACCACCGCCTCCGAGACGGGCGTCTCGTGGCGGTCGAGGACGGCGAACGGCGAGTCCGGGTCGACCGCCGCCTCGAACCGGTAGGCCGCCCGCCCGCCGTAGTCGAAGACCACTTCGACTCCCTCGGGGACCGAGAGGTCGGCGTCGGCGATGAACTCGACGACTACTCGCTCGGGGTCGTCGGCGGGCGTACACCGCGTGACGCCCGTGACAGGCGTCGTTCCGTCGACGACGCCGTCGAACGGCGAGGCCGCCGCGGTCGGCAGCGAGACCTCCGCCCGGATTCCCGATCCCATCTCGTTCGTCCGTGCCCGCGCCGGGCAAAAACGTTGGCGGGCGCGCGGTCGGGTATAAAACTCCCCGTATATGAGGGGCCACAGTTCGGGAGGCTGTAGCCGTAACGTACAGGTATGAAACGTCCCCCGCGCACGACCGACGCCACGACGACGACCGAGGGAGACGCGGCGCTCGACGCGACGTTCGAGGCGCTCGCCGACGCCGACTGTCGGGCGATCCTCGCCGCCGCGGCGACGCCGAAGACGACGAGCGAACTCGCCGACGACTGCGACATCGCCCTCTCGACCGCCTACCGGAAGGTTGAGCTGCTGAGCGAGACGCCGCTGCTCGCCGAGGGGGTTCGGCTCGACCCGGACGGCGACCACGCCGCCGAGTACGTCCGCGATGCCGCCGAGGCCGCGATCGAGTTCGGCGACGACGGCGTCTCGCTCGCGGTCGACGACGAGGGGGCCGACCCGCTTGCCGCCGCGCTCAACGCCCCCGGCGTCTCGGCCGACTGATCTGCCACGGCGCGACGGATCGGCCTCCCGGAGGTGCGATCAGGGCGCGTTCGCCCGGCGGTTCGTCGGCGACCGTTTTCGCACCTGATAATCACGCGGCCACGCTTATACGCCAGTTCTCGAAGGTGTTCCGTATGTCCCGCTCACCGGAACCCGAAACCCTCGTCGACCTTGCGCAGGACAAGGTCGCGGTGATCGACGAGAAGGGCCGGTTCCGATACCTCAACGCGGCCACCCGCGAGTTGCTCGGGTTCGACCCCGACACGCTCGTCGGGACCGACGCCTTCGACCTGATTCACCCCGACGACGCCGACCGCGTTCGGACGGCGTTCGAGGCCCTCGTCGCCGGCGGAACCGCCCCGGAATCGCCGTTGGAGTACCGCTACGCGACTGCCGACGGCGACTGGGTGTGGTTTCGCACCCGCGTGTTTCCGCCGTCGGAGACCGGCCTCGACGGCTACGCGCTGAGTTCTCGCGACGTCACCCTTGAGGTCGAGTCACGCCGGCGCTTGGAGACGATCGCGTCGACGTCGCCGGACGTGCTCTGGATGTTCAGCGCCGACTTGGAGGACCTGTTATTCGTCAACGGCGCGCTCGAATCCGTGTTCGGGATCGAGCCGGACGCGCTCGAACGGCGCCCGCAGATGTTCCTCGCCGCGGTTCACCCCGACGACCGTCCGGCCGTCGAGGACGCGATGGAGCGGCTCTCCGACGGCGAGCCGACGAACCTCGACTACCGGATCGGGCCGGCCGATGGGCGGACCACCTGGGTCAGGGTGCCCTCGCGCCCCGTGTGGGAGGACGGCGAGGTCGTCGCCGTCACCGGTTTCGCCCGCGATGTCACGGACGAGTACCGCCGCGAGCGTCAGCTCACGGTGATGGACAACCTTCTCCGACACACGATCCGCAACGACATGAACATCGTCGACGGCACCGCGGAGCGCATCGCCGACCGCGTCGAAGACGCCGTCAGCGCGACGGCGACCGAGGAACGCGGTGTCGTTTCCGACGAGTTCGACCTGGCCGAACTCGCCGCCGACCTGATCGACCACGCGGAGACGGTTCGCCGGGTCGCCGACGACCTGTTGACGACCGCCGAGAAACAGCGCGGCGTGATCGACCTCCTCCGCCACCACGAACACCCGCAACCCCTCCGGGTCGCGCCGCTCGTCGAGAGCGCGGTGGCGGACGCCGTCGACGACCGGTCAAGTCCGACCGCGGAGATATCGGTCTCCTGCCCCGGCGACGTGCGGGCGTTCACGCACCCCGAGCTCGACTACGCGATCGCCGAACTGATCGAGAACGCGATCGAACACGCCGAGGCGGCGCCGAGCGTCGAGATCGAGGTCACCGCGCCCGCCGACCGGGTCAAGATCGCGGTCCGCGACAACGCGCCGCCGATCCCCCCGGCCGAGCGGGACCCGATCACCGACCGGTGGAAGATGGACGACCTCAGACACACCGGCGGGATGGGGCTGTGGCTCGTCTACTGGATCGCCGATCGGTCCGGCGGCGACTTGGCGTTCGACGCCGGCGCCGACGGCAACGAGGTGACGATCTGTGTCCCCGACGCCGACTGTGACCCCGGCGACTCGACGGTGGATCGGACCCATCCGGTCGCGCCGGACGCCCGCCCGAGGCCAGCCGGACCGGACGCGGGGGAGATGACGCCGGTCGTCAGTTCGCCACCGTCCGATGTTGAGGTCGCCGAGTCGCCCTCGGCTGACGCCGAGACCGCCGAGTCGCCCCCCTCCGACGCCGGGACCACCCAGCCCGAATCCGAAGCCGGCGGCGCGGAGTCGGCCGATCCGGAGCCCACCGGCTCGGAGCCGATTGACTCCGGCCTCTCCGCGTCCGAGACTGCCGCGGATCTCGACGGCCCCCCCGACTCACCGCCGGGATCCACGAACGGTTAACCGAAACCCGATCGATCGTTCACCGTTGACTCCGATTCCGAAGAACATCCCACCGATCTTAAGCCGTCGCTTCGCGTACTCCCGGGTTGATGGGTACGCTCAACGAGCTGTTCGACCCGGACCGGGTCGCCGTCGTCGGCGCGACCGCCCGCGAAGGGGCCGTCGGCCGCGCCGTCACGTCGAATCTCCTCGACGACTTCGACGGCGACACGGTCCCCGTCAACCCGAACTACGACGCGGTGCTCGACACGCCCTGTGTCGACGACGTCGCCGACGCTGACGCCGATGTCGCGGTCGTCGTCGTCCCCCCCTCGATCGTGTTGGACGCCATCGAGGCGTGCGGGGAGGCGGGGGTCCGCAACGTCGTCGTGATCACCGCCGGGTTCGGGGAGACCGGAGAGGACGGAGCGGCGAGGGAGCGTCGCCTCGCGGAGCTAGCCGACGAGTACGACCTCAACCTCGTCGGCCCAAACAGCCTGGGGATCATGTCGACGCCCTCGGGGATGAACGCCACGTTCGGCCCCGAGAACGCGCTCCCCGGCGGGCTCTCCTTCATGAGCCAGTCGGGCGCGTTCGTCACCGCGGTCCTCGACTGGGCCAACGACAACGGGATCGGATTCAAGGATGTCGTCTCGCTCGGCAACAAGGCCGTCTTAGACGAGACGGACTTCGTCGACCACTGGGGTGACGACGAGGAGACCGACGTGATCATCGGCTACCTCGAGGGGATCGAGGACGGCCGCGAGTTCATCGAGACCGCCCGCGAGACCTCGCAGGACACCCCGATCGTCGCGGTGAAGTCGGGGCGCACAAGTGCCGGCGCGCAGGCCGCCTCCTCGCACACCGGCACGCTCGCCGGCTCCGACAAGGCGTACGAGGCGGGGCTCGATCAGGCAGGCGTGATCCGCGCGGAGTCGGTCGACGAGTTGTTCGACGCCGCGGGGATCTTGGGCAGTCAGCCCCTCCCCGACACCGACAGCGTCGCCATCGTCACGAACGCCGGCGGCCCCGGCGTGATGGCGACCGACGCGGTCGGCGACGCCGACCTCGACATGGCGTCGTTCACGAGCGAGACGAGCGACGCGCTCGCCGAGTCGATGCCCGACGAGGCGAACATCCACAACCCGGTCGACGTGATCGGCGA
Organism: Halorubrum sp. C191; assembly: GCF_002727095.1. NCBI lineage: Archaea > Methanobacteriati > Methanobacteriota > Halobacteria > Halobacteriales > Haloferacaceae > Halorubrum > Halorubrum sp. C191. The sequence goes on from NZ_NHNZ01000061.1 coordinate 11,114, forward strand.
CGCCGACGTCGACCGGTTCCGAGAGGCGTTGGAGATCACGGTCACCGACGACAACGTCGGCGCCGCCCTCGTGTTGGCCGCGCCGACCGCGACGATCGACTTCGACGAGCTCGCGGACGCGATCACCGACGTGAGCGACGAGATGGACGCGCCCGTCGCCGCCTGCCTGATGGGCGGCGACCGCACCCGCGAGCCGAAACAGCAGCTTCAGGCGCGGGGGATCCCCTGCTACTTCGATCCTGCGCGCGCTATCGACAGTCTCGCGACGCTCGCCACCTACCGCGACATCAAGGCGCGCGAGTACGCCGACCCGATGTCGTTCGACGTCGACCGCGAGCGCGCCCGCGAGATCCTCGGAGCGGTGCGCGACCGCGACGACAACCGCTTGGGCGTCGAGGCGATGGAACTGCTCGACGCGTACGGCATTCCCACGCCCGACGGCGCCATCGTCGACTCGCCCGAGCGCGCCCGCGAGGTCGCCGAGGGAGTCGACGGCGACGTGGTGATGAAGATCGTCTCGCCGGACATCCTCCACAAGTCCGACATCGGCGGCGTCGCCGTCGGCGTCGCGAACGACGACGTGGCCGACACCTACGAGGACCTGATCACCCGCGCCCGCAACTACCAGCCGGACGCGACCGTCCTCGGCGTCCAGGTTCAGGAGATGGTTGACCTCGACGACGGCGTCGAGACCATCGTCGGGATGAACCGCGACCCGCAGTTCGGCCCGCTGCTGATGTTCGGGCTGGGCGGCATCTTCGTGGAGGTGATGGAGGATACCACCTTCCGCGTCGCGCCCGTCTCCGAGCCCGAAGCGCGGGAGATGACCGAGGAGATCCAGTCGGCGCCCCTGCTCCGGGGCGCCCGCGGCCGCGACCCGGTCGACGTCGACGCCGTGATCGACACGATCGGCCGGCTCTCGCAGCTAGTCACTGACTTCCCGGCCATCCTCGAACTCGACATCAACCCCCTCGTCGCACTGCCCGACGGCGACGGCGGCACGAACGCCGCCGCCGTCGACGTGAGACTCACCGTCGACCCGCAGGAGCTCGATCCGGCGGAGACCGAACAACAGCCGCTCGACGCGGAGGAACCCACCAATGACTGACACACCCACCACACTCGTCACCGCGACCGGAGACAGCGCCGGAAAGACAGCGATCACCGTCGCCTTAGCGCGGCTCGCCGCCGACCAGGACAGCAGCGTCGGCTACATGAAACCGAAGGGGACCCGGCTCCAGTCGAACGTCGGGAAGACGCTCGACCAAGACCCGATGCTCGCCCGCGAGGTGCTCGGCTTGGACGCCGAGATGCACCAGATGGAGCCCGTCGTCTACTCGCCGACGTTCGTCGAGGGCGCCATCCGCGGCACCGAGGACTCCGAGGCCCTGCGCGACCGCATTCGCGAGGAGTACGACGACATCGCGGCCGACCACGACCAGGTGTTCGTCGAGGGCGGCGGCAGCTGGACCACCGGCGGCGTCGTCGACCTCACCGACGTCGACGTGGCGGAGCTGCTCGACGCGAACGTCGTGCTCGTCGCCGAGTACGGCTCGCCGAACGACTTAGACGACGTGCTGGCGGCCGCCGACGCGTTCGGCGACCGCCTCGCCGGCGTCGTGTTCAACAAGGTGTCCGACGACGCCTTCGAGTCGCTCGATCAGGACGGCATCCCGTTCCTCGAATCGAAGGGGGTCACCGTGTTCGGCGCGCTCCCGTACGAGAAGGAGCTCGCGGGCGTCACGGTCGGCGAGCTCGCGGACGAGCTCGGTGCCGAGCTCCTCACCGACGCGCCGACCGACGCCTTCGTCGAGCGCTTCCTCGTCGGCGCGATGGGCGGCGACGAGGCGCTCCGCTACTTCCGGCGCGCCCGCGACGCCGCCGTCATCACCGGCGGCGACCGCGCGGACGTCCAGACCGCGGCGCTCGACGCCTCCGGCGTGGCCTGCCTCGTCCTCACCGGCGGGCACCGCCCCTCCGGCGCGGTGCTGGGCAAGGCCGCCGACGCCGGCACGCCCGTCCTCGCCGTGAACACGGACACGGTCACCGCCATCGACCGGGCCGAGGAGGTCGTCCGCGGCGGCCGCACGCGCGACGTCCGCACGGTCGACCGGATGGCGGAGCTGCTCGGCGACCACGTCGACGTCGACGCGCTCGTCTGACGGCGGGCGCGGCTCCCCGACTCCGACCGCTCCGCGAGCCGCGATCGCTCGCGGTCCGCGCCCTCGCCCGCTTCCGCGGGTGATCGTCTGACGTACTGTTTTCAGGGTGGACGACGTACCCCACCCATGACCAGTCTCTCGGAGGCGTACGGCGGACGGGGACGCTCCGGGGTCGACCCGCGACGGCTGTACCTCGGCGTGGGGGCGTTCGCCGCGGGCGCGCTGCTCGTCGTCGCGGGCATCCTCGTGGCGGCGGAGGTGGCGGTGCCGGCGGGCTACAGCTCCGGCGCGGCCCGGGAGCTCGGCGGAATCCTCGGCGGCGTCGGCGTTCCCCTCGTGTTGCTCGGCGTGATGGCGGTCCTCCCGGCCGACCGCAACACCTACGCCGCGGCCGTCGTCGGCGCGGCCGTCATGTGCCTCGGCGTGGCGCTGTTCGCGCACGCGTACCCCCAGCAGTGGGTCGGCGGCCCGCGCCCGGAGCTGACCGACCTCACCCTCCCCACCGCCGGCGTCTACTTCCTCGGCGCCGCGACGACGCTGTGGAGCGTTTTCGTCGGCGTCGCCAACTTCAAGACCCGCAACGACCCCGGCGGCACCGTCACGATGGAGGTGACCCATAAGGGCGAGACGAAGGTCGTCGAGGTCTCCCGCGACCAGCTCGGGAGCCGCGGCGGCGTCGGCCTCCTCGGCGGGACCCCCGACGGCGAGATCGAGACGCAGACAAACCGCCCCGACGACGCCGAGAGTGACTCCCCGGGCGCCGCGCCGTCGCGTTCGAGCCCGCCTTCTGGAGGGAACTCGTCCGGAACGCCGAGCGGCGCCGAGCGCTCGGACCGTCCGGGACGAACGAGTAGCGGGGGGCGCTCCGGGGCGAGCGGTCGCTCCGTCCCCGGGTCGCCGGGCGTGAGCGACGGCGGCAGCGCCGACAGCGACATCACCTCGCCGCTGGACGACGCGGGGCCGACGGACGGGCCGGAGTCCCCGACCACGCCGGAGTCCGCGCCCGCGCCCGGCTCTCCCGCGGCGCGTGACGGGCCCGGAGACGCCTACTGCGGCAACTGCGCGGAGTTCGACTACGTCCGGACCGACGACGGGATGCGCCCCTACTGCGGCCACTACGACGAGCTGATGGACGACATGGAAGCCTGCGACGATTGGACGCCGCGATAGTCTGCCACGTCGTCGCGAGCGCGCTGGCGACACCAAGAGACGGTCGGGTCGGGGCGGTTTCCCGACAGAAGAGCTAACTTGCGGAGCGTCGAGCGGACCCCATGGACGACCGCCGTACCCTCCTCGTCGCCGGATTCGTCGGAGCGTCGCTCTCGTATGTCTTCAACGTCCTCGCGTTTACCGGCGCGTTCGACGTGTTTCGCTGGGTCGTGTTCGCCGCGCTGTCCCTCGGGTTCACGTACGGATTCGACCGATTCATCGGCTGGCAGACCGCCCCGGCCTGACCTGTCCGACGGCGGGCGCCGCGGCTCGCCCTCGGCGCCGCCGTGGCGGCATCACACCGGTTCGGCCGACGGGAGTTGTGACTCGGCGACCGCGAACGCGAGCGTGCTCAACACGCCGATGAGCGTCCCCGCCGCGAGCGCCATCGCCAACTCCGAGAGCCCGAGCGCCGTCACGCCCGGCGCGTCCGGGAGGAAGAACCCCGACACCGCGAACAGCACGACGGCGATGGAGACCACGTAGAAGGGGGCGTTGAGGTAGCGCCACCGGAACCGGCCGGCGAGGTACTCGTCGGTGATCTGCCCGAGGCTGGAGGTGACGCCCGCGACGCCGAGCCACTGGACGAAGCCGTGGACGAACGCGGCGAGGGTGGTGCCGGCGGCGAGCGAGCTCCCCTGAACCCCGCCGACGGCGTCGACGGTCTCGACTCCCTGTACGCCGCCGACGACGACCAGCGCGAGCGCGACGACGTAGGTGACGAGGGTCACGCGGCCGGTGTAGAGGACGTTCCGGACGCTCTCCGCGGCGCCGTCAACGCTGTCTTCGAGCCCCAGCCCGCGGAACAGCGAGTAGAGCCCCACCGCGCCGGAGAGGATCCCCAGCACGGCCGCCCCCGCCACGTCGAAGAGGTTCGCGACCACGACGAGCGGGTAGATCAACAGCAGGACGCCGAGTGGAATGAGGATCGTGCCGCGGGTCTCCGGGTCGGCGAGGACCTGCTTGATCGTGTAGTACAGCGACTCGAGGTCCTGCGCCTGTCTGACGACAACGCGCCGCATCCCGTCGATCGGCATCCGCGACCGGATCACGGGGAGGACCGACTCGTCTTGTGCGCCGTCGGTGATCACGACCGCGGAGACCTCCTCGCTGGTCGACAGCTCGGCGAGCACGCGGTCGACCTCCTGGCCGACCGCGCGGTTCGCCTTCACGTCGGGACCGTCGACGCCGGTGACGGCGGCGACCTCGACGGCCTCGCCGTCGGCGGCCAGCTCGTCGTGGACGTTGACGCCTTGGAAGAGGACGTTGACGTCGGAGTCCTCGGGGTCGGCGGTCGCGAGCGCGACCGCGGCCTCGGTGACGTCCTCGTCGCCGATGACGGGCGTGGGGATCCCCGTCTTGCGGCCGAGGTCGTCGTCGAGGTCGACGCAGAGGACGAGCAGCATCGAACGGGGCTACGCGAGGGGACGACATATGTTTTCGGCTCGCGTCGCCCCTCCGCGTCGCACGCGATCCGCCGACTGCGTCGCCTCGCCGTCAGCTCTCGTCGGTCGGCTCGTGTTCGACCCCGTTCATCATCCGGCGGACGTTCTCGCCGTCGCTGAACGCGGCCGGGTACGCCGCCAGCGGGAGGACGAAGTCGTCCTCGACGCCGACCGGTTCGCCGATGTGGAGCTCCAGCTCGGTGGTCACGCCCGTCCCCTCGATCTCCGCATCGACCGTGTACACGACGACCGCCGTGTCGGTGTCGAGGACGCTCGTCGAGTACTCCGAGCCGCGCTCTAAGCCGCCGACGTTCTCGAAGCGGCTCAAGATGAGCTCGGCGCGCTCGCGGGTTCCCATCTCCGCGATCGGGTTGAGCGCCCGGCCGAGGACCTCTATCTGCGGCGTCGTCACCGCGGCGAACACGGCGGCCTGGTAGCGCTCGCCGAGCAGTTCGACCGCCTTGTCCTACTCCGCGACGGTGTTCGTCACCCGGACCTCTCGGGTCTGTCCGGCCGCCTCGACCTCTCGGGAGATCGTCTCGTCGGACACCTCGTTGAGCTCGTACCCGCTCTCCGAGAGCGTCGCGTCGGCCACCGTCGCGGTGCCGGCGGCGAACTCCGCGGGCCCGTCGCCGGTCGCGACGTCGAGCGCGGTACAGCCGGCGAGGCTCGCGAGGCCGACCGCACCGCCGGCCGCGAGCGCCCGGCGACGGGTGACCGCGTCGCTCGCGTTACTGTTCTCCGCGGCGTTCTCGGCGTTCGGGTTCCGGTTCATGGCCGCTGCTGACACCGTGCGGGGGTACATACTTTGTGTTCGGTGCCGCTCCGCCGTGCCAACGGCTCTCTCGGGAGCGCGCGGTTCGGACGCTTTTTGAGGCCGCGGCCGGTAGGATAGGGTAGATGATCTCCAAGGGCTGCGAACAGTGCGCCAAGGGCGGGAAGATGGTGCTTTTCGTCTACGGCTACTGCGACCAGCGGGACTGCTTCTACTGCCCCCTCGGAGAGAACCGGAAGAACGTCACCGACGTGTACGCCAACGAGCGGAAGGTCGAGTCCGACTCCGACGTGATCGAGGAGGCCAAGCGTATGAGCGCGCTCGGCACCTCGATCACCGGCGGCGAACCGCAGGAGGCGATGGCGAAGACGACCCGGTACCTCGAACTGCTGAAAGACGAGTTCGGTGAGGACCACCACACCCACCTCTACACGGGCATCACGGGCGGCCGCGAGAACATGCGCCGCCTCTCGGAGGCCGGCCTCGACGAGATCCGCTTCCACCCGCCGCTGGAGATGTGGGGCGACATGCACGGCACCGAGTGGGAGGAGATCCTCCACATCGCCCGCGAGGAGGGGCTCACCCCCGCCTTCGAGATCCCCGGCATCCGCGCGGAGCCGGAGTTCTTGGAGTTCTTAGACGAGGGCGCCGCCGAGTTCTGTAACATCAACGAGTTCGAGATGTCCGACGGGAACTACCGCCGGATGCAAGAGGAGGGCTTCGAACTACAGGAGGGCCACATGTCCGCCGTCGAGGGGTCGAAGGACGACGCCATCCTCGAAGAGATGGCGAGCCACGAGAAGGTGTACTTCTGTACGTCGGTGTTCAAAGACGCCGCCCAACACCGCAACCGCCTCAAGCGGATGGCGAAGAACATCCGCCGCGAGTTCGACGAGGTGACCGACGACGGGACGCTCGTCTACGGGAAGGCGTTCGCCGACCCCGAGCGGTTCGAGGCGCTCGGCGTGCCCGAGGAGTTCTACACCGTCAAGTCGAACCACGTCGAGGTCGCGTGGTGGCTCCTCAAGGAGATGATCGAGGACGGCGACCTCGACGAAGGCGAGATCGTCGAACAGTACCCGACCGTCGACGGGACCGTCGTCGAGCGCACGCCGGTCGCCTGACCGGTTCCGCCGACTCCCCACCCCCGTCGCACCTCCTGTTCCGGTCGAATCGCTTGTCCCGCCGGTCCCGACTCCGAGGCCGCGCTCCGGCCCCCTCGCCGCCACTTTCCTCGCTACGCTTCGTGACATTTGGTACCACACTTATGTACTACCGGCACTTATTGCCGCGTATGGCCTCGGAAGAACCCGTATTCGCCGACGTGAGCATCGGACAGGCGGTGTACAACGAGGACGGCGAGCGGCTCGGGTCGATCCGCGGCGTCGACGACGACGGCTTCTACGTCGCGTCGCCGTCGAGCACCGACACGCTGGCGCTCACCGACGCCAGGGACGTGTTCGGCACCGCGTACGTGATGTGGCGCTGTTGGGAGTGCGGCGAGATGGGCGAGATCGGCGACCAGCTCCCGGCGAACTGCCCGAACTGCGACGCGCCGCGCGAGCAACTGTACTACTGGGCAGAGGACTGATCGACGCGCCGCGAGTGCGTCGACGCGGCGGCGCCGCTCAGGCCCGCTCGCCCTCCTCCTCGTGCGCCCCGTCATCCACCTTCTCGCGGAGCCGCTCGACCTCCGCTTCCAGCTCCGCGATCCGCTCGGCGTCGGGCCCTCCCGCTCCGGACGCACCGTCCTCGGACCCGTCGTCAGACCGAGTCGTGAGGTAGAGCACCGCTCCCCCGACGAGAACGAGGGGGACCCCGAACAGGAGGACGGCGATTATCAGGACGATCACCAGCTCCGGACCGCCGGGGACGCCGCCGAACGCGAGGGCGAGAGGGACTATACGCCGCCCACTCGGGCCCGCGACTAAAACGGATCGGCGGCGAGGGCCCTTCGCCCGCCGGTTCACTCCGCGTCGACGAAGTCCGCGAGGTTCGCCTGTAGCCCCGCCGCCAGCGTCGACTTCCGGCGGAGCCGGCCGAGCGAGACGGGCAGGTGGTCGGCGACGCCGCGGACCGCCTCGCCGAACGTCTCCGCCGTCCCCCGCTCCCCCTCGAAGGCGTCGCGGACGGCCTCGCGCACCTGCCACACGCCGACCGGACCCCAGTAGTCGTCGGAGACGTGGCGCACGACGAGCGCCTTCGCCTGCCGGCCGCGGTCGTCGAGGTGTTCCAAGACGCCCAGCCGCGCCGCGTAGTATGCGCCCGCCGTCTCCTCGACGTAGCCGGTCCGTCCCTCGCGGCCCTCGCTCGCGGCCGCGAGGTAAACCCCCGCTTCGGGGTCTGGGTTCCAGATCGACCCGGGCGACTTCATCTCGACGAGCTCGTACTCCCACCGCCCCGGCACTAAGATCACCCAGAAGGCGTTGCCGAGGTACTCGTTGCGGTGGACCTCGATCCGATCGACCGCCGGGTTGTCGCGGATCGACCCGTGGAGGAACTGGCCGACCGTGTCGTCGACGGCCGTGATCGACCAGCGCGTCGGCACGAGCCGACGGTTCTCGCCGCGCCCGAGCGCCCCCGCCGAGAGGATCGTGTTGATCTCGTACACGTCGAACCCGCGGCGGTAGAGGTACGTCATCGCCCCCTCCGCGCGCCAGTCGTCGTCTTCGAGCGTCTTCTTCACCGGCCGCGGGACGTGCGGGTTCTCGCCGAGGTCGGCCGTGCGCGCCGCCGCGCGCGGCCCGGTCGGCGTCTTGATGTCTTCCGTGCCGACCTCGAAGTCGAGGTCCGGCCGGCCGTCGAGCCCGATTTCCACGTCGACCGGCCGGTCCGCGATGGCGATCTCGCGCTGGACGCCCAGCCAACCGTCCCACGCGTCGTGAACGCTCTCGGCCGGTCCGCCTCCGCCGACCGACTTCACCCCGCCGCTCGCCCCCGCATCCGCCACGTCGACCCCCCGCGTCGAGTTGAGCAGGCTCGTCCGACGGTCGAACACGTCAGAGATGGAGACGCCCTCCTCGTACCACGCGGCGGAGGTCTCGAACGCCTCGGCCCGCTCCTCGCGGCCGACCGGCGAGAGCAGGCCGGTCGAGACGTTCGGGTAGTCGGCGCGGCCGACGAAGATTGACGGCGAGACGCTCCCGACGACGGCGTCGTCGGAGACGTGTTCGTCGAAGCGCCGCTCGAAGGAGTCGAGATGATCGAGGATGCCGTAGTCCTTCTCGCTCGCGAGGCGCCGCCGCTCGGCCCGCTCGTTCGCCTCGTACTCGATGAACTCGTCGAGCCGCATTCGCCGACCGTAGGGGCGAGTCGGACTTGACGGTGTCGCCGCCGTGGCCCCGCGGCGCGGGACGGTCAGGTCGAGAGCGACGTGACGCCGGCCGGGAGTTCGGCCCCGAGGGTCCACTCGTCGCCCTCGCGGCGGATCAGCGGGGCCGACGTCTCGGGCGCGAACCCGTCCTCGTCGACCCGCATCGTCCCGCCGACGAGCGCCCCGTCGACGACCGCCCAGGAGATCGCGAACGCCGGATCGGCGGCGGGCAACGGATCGGCGACGGCGTCGAACGCGGGGTCGCCCGCGGCCGCCGAGAGGGTCACGCCCGCGGGCGCCTCCGGTCCCCAGCGGTTCGCACTGGCGTAGAGGCGGCCGTCGTGGACGACCGACTCCCGGAAGTAGTTCGCCCAGAAGTCGCGGAAGTCGGTATCGAGCCGGTACCACCGGTCGCCGCCGTCCGTCCGATAGAGCCCGTTCCCAGTGGCGGCGACCACGCCCCCGTCACCGAGCACGCGCAGGTCGTGGACGTCGTCGTGGACGCCCTCCCCGTACCGCCGCCAGAAGTCGCCAGCGAACGCGTAGACGCCGCCGGGCTCTAACCCTGCGAGGACGCCGTCGTCCGGGTGGACGGCCAGCGTCCTGACGCTCGGCGCCCCGCTCGGCGCGCGGTCCCGCCAGCGGTCGCCGTGCGGGTGCGCGCCGAGGTCGCCGACCGGGTCGAAGCGCCACCCGTCGGTCGCCGGTCGCGCGCGCAGCACGTCGGCGTCGCCGGTCCCGACCAACACGGTCTCGGGGCCGGCGAGCACGGAGACGGGGTCGTCCGGGCCGTCGAGCGGTCGCCAGTCCTCGCCGTCCGGCGACCGGAACAGCCCGTCGGCGGTCGCGGCGAGCCGCGCGTCGCCGCTCGGTGCGACCTCGTGGACGCGGCCGCACTCGGCCGTCCGCGTCGGGTCGTCGTGCGGTCCGTCGAGCCGATACAGTCCGCGGTGGGTTCCGCAGACCAGCATGTCTCGCGATTGAACGTCGAGGAGAAAAACCGTGCCGCTTCCGCGGGGCCGTTAGCTGTGGATCCCCATCGCCTCGATCTGCTCTTGGTACCGATTCCGGATGGTGACCTCGGTGACCTGCGCCACGTCGGCGACCTCGCGCTGGGTCTTCTTCTCGTTACAGAGCAGCGACGCGGCGTAGATGGCGGCGGCGGCGTAGCCGGTGGGGGACTTCCCGGAGAGCAGCCCCTGCTCGGCGGTCGTCTCGATGATCTCGTTCGCCTTCGACTGGACCTCCTCGCTCAGCTCCAGCTCCGAGGAGAACCGCGGGACGTACTTCTTCGGGTCGACCGGCCGCATCTCCAGCCCGAGCTCCTGGGAGATGTAGCGGTACGTCCGGCCGATCTCCTTTCGGTCGACACGAGACACCTCAGAAATCTCCTCCAAGCTCCGGGGGATGCCCTCCTTGCGGCAGGCGGCGTAGAGGGCGGCGGTGGAGACGCCCTCGATGGAGCGGCCGCGGATCAGGTCCTCGTTGAGCGCGCGTCGATAGATGACCGAGGCGACCTCCCGCACCGAGCGCGGGACGCCGAGCGCGCTCGCCATGCGGTCGATCTCCGAGAGCGCGAACTGGAGGTTGCGCTCGCCCGCGTCCTTGGTTCGAATTCGCTCCTGCCACTTTCGCAGTCGGTGCATCTGCGAGCGCTTCTTCGACGAGATAGAGCGCCCGTACGCGTCCTTGTCCTTCCAGTCGATCGTCGTCGTCAGCCCCTTGTCGTGCATCGTCTTCGTCGTCGGGGCGCCGACGCGCGACTTCTCCTGCCGCTCCGAGTGGTTGAACGCCCGCCACTCCGGGCCGGGATCGATCTGCTCGTCTTCGATGATCATCCCCGTCTCCTCGTGTATCAGCTCCCCGTCGGCCGTCCGAGTGAGATCCTCCGGATCGAAGTCCTCGGGGTCCAGTTCGTCGATGTCTTCGATCGCCTCGACGTCGATCTCGTCTTCCTCGGCGTCCTCGTCCCCCACGCGCTGCCGGTCGTGATCCCGTTGCCGGGTGGGCCGTGTCATCGCATTTATATGCTATCCAATCCGTTTAACTTAAAAGTTCGTTACCGTGCGGGTCGTTACCACACCTTCGTGCGACGTCCAGTCGGACGCGGATTCGTCGGAACACCCCCCGGACGCCGCGGGTTCGCCCCCCGGCCCGTCCAGTCGGTCAAGCGACTCCGGCGGATCGACCGCGTCGACCGCCTCGCGGACCGCGGCGAACGCGTCGACGAGTCGCTCGATCAGCGACGTCTTCCCCGACCCGCGCGGGCCCGCGACGCCGACGACGGTCGGGAGGGGGCGGTCGGTTCCCCGCGCGTCGTTGGCCGCCCGCGACTCTCCGGCCGCGGACCCGTCCGTCGCGCCAGCGTCTCGCGTCGCGGGACTCATGCGTCGGTACCCGGTCTATGCCCTCGCGTTTCACTCGCCGCCCGGCTCCGACCCGTCTCCGCCCACGGTCCCCGGAACGGGGTCGGCGTCGGGCGGGAGCGCGACCGGCGCGAGCGCCGCGAGGTCCCTGACGGCCTGCGAACTGTCGAATCCCGGGCCGACGAGCCGCGGGAGGCCGTCCGCCGGGCCGTCGAGGCGCTCCGTCGCGACGACGGCGTCGAGCGCCTCTCGCACCGCGACGTGCGCGCGGTACCCGTCCGCGGACTCGACGCGGAGGTGGGTCGTGTCCGGCGGCGCCCCGTCGAGGAGCGGCCCGACCGGCACGCCGCGCCACTCGCCGCCGAACTCGGACCCGGTCGCGCACCGGTAGCAACAGGTGACGACGACGGTGCCGCACCGCTCTCGAACGGCGTCGAGCGACGCCAGCAGGTTCGACTCGACGTTCGACGCGGTCATCGCGTCGTGATCGAGGGACGCACCGCCCGTGTCGGCTGCGCCTCATCCGTTCGGGCTTTTTTCCGGCGGCGGACGGACAGCCCTTTGTCCGGCGAGCGCGGAGTCCGGCCGAATGCCGACGATCGACTGCGACCCGGCCGCCGCGCGCGAGCGCCTCGCCGACGCGGGCGTTCGGATCGACGAGGGCAACACGCCACACGAGCGGTGGCGCGCCGACCGCGACGGGGCCGTCGCGGTCGCGTACGACGACAAGGTCGTCGTCCAGGGGAGCGACCCCACCCGCCTGACCGCCCTGCTGCGCGACGGCGGCGGGCGCGCGCACGTCTACTTCGACGGCGCCTCCCGCGGCAACCCCGGTCCGGCCGCGGTCGGCTGGTGTCTGGTCACGTCCGACGGGGTCGTCGCCGAGGGCGGCGAGCCGATCGGCCGCGCGACGAACAACCAGGCCGAGTACGCCGCGCTGGTCCGTGCGCTGGAGGCGGCCGACGAGTACGGCTTCGACGCGATCGACGTCCGCGGCGACTCGGAGCTGATCGTCAGGCAGGTCCGCGGCGAGTGGAACACCAACGACCCGGAACTCCGCGAGCGTCGCGTCCGGGCCCGGGAGCTGCTGGAGCGGTTCGACCGGTGGTCGATCGCGCACGTACCGCGGGAGATAAACGAACGCGCCGACGATCTGGCGAACGAGGCACTCGATGACGCGAACTGACGACGAACCGCCGGAGTGGGCGAAGGAGCGCGCGCGGGAGATGATGGACGCGGCGGCGGGCGAGGGGGCGGACGACTCCGCGACCGCGGAAACGCCCGAACCCGACGACGAGCGCGTCCCGGACGTCCCGGTCGAGGCGGTCGACGAGGCGGAGCGGCTCACGCGGCTCGCCCGCGAGGCCGAGTCCGCGGAGCCGACGCCGGAGATCGAGCAGGCGGCCGACCAGTACCGGGAGCGGCGCGACGCCCTCGCTGCCGAGTACGGCTACACCGCGCGCGTCCGCGACGAGGACGACGCGCTCGTGTTGTACCCCGACGAGTGGATGGACGACGGGACCGTCCAGCTCGACCGCGTTGAGGACACCGAGCGCGCCGTCGAAGTGTCGCTGTCCGGCCCCGGCGACGCCGACCGCTACCGCGAGGTGGCCGCGTACAACGAGGCGGTCGCCGAGGCCGTCGCCGAGCGGGAGGCGGACGTCCACGCCCGGACCGCCGAGACGTTCGCGGCGTTCATGAGCAACCACTACGTTCGCCCCGTCGACGACGCCACGCCGGCGATGCGTACCGAGTTCCGAGAGGAGTATCTGGTCCGCAACGGCTGGCCGACCGACGAGCAGCTCGCCGCGGTCGACGAGTCGCTGTCGGTGATCGAGTCGGTCGCGGCCGGGGTCGACGGTCCCGCCGCGGACGCGGGCGCCGCCGATCTCGACGGCGCTGACGGCGGCGACGAGGCCGGCGGTCGCGGAGACGACCATTCGACGTAGCGGCGACTCAGCGGAAAGAGAACGCGGCTTTCGCCGCGCCGTGTGCCAAAATGTTCGTTCGGTGTTCGGTGCCGCTCGTCGCGCCGGCGTCGCGTCCGGATCTCGTTACTCAAGCAGCGCCCGGACCTCGTCTGCGCGTTCCTCGTCGGTGACGAAGCGGTCAAGTACCCACTCGATCTGGTCGAGGACGACGTCGTGGCCCGCGTCGGTGAGCTCGTACTGGTTCGTCCGCTTGTCGAGTTCGCTCTTCTCGACGAGCCCGTGGTCGACGAGATCGTCGAGGTTGGGGTACAGGCGACCGTGGTTCACTTCGGAGCCGTAGTACGCCTCGAGCTCCCGCTTGATGGCGAGACCGTACATGGGCTCTTCGGCCAGGATACTGAGGATGTTCTGCTGGAACGCGGTGAGATCGCTCGCGGCTGTCGACTCATCAGGGACTGATTGTGCCTCTGACATGGTAGTAGGGAGGGCGCTCGAACTTATAATCCTTCTCAACAGTCACTATCATTGCGATGCGTCACTTCCCGGATTTATCCGAGTGCGTCGGTAGGCGCGCTCTCTCGGCGGATGCGTGTTCGATCCGGCGGCTCGGGACGTTCGACCGATCGATTCCGCGTCCGCTGGTACGCCGACGATCCGTCAGCCAGAATTGGTGTTCGGCGTCCGATCGAAACCCCCAAATCCGGCGCTCGGCCCGCTCCGGGCCGGTGATGCCCGATCCGCCGATGACGACTCCGGACGGCTTCGGACGGCGTGCGCCCGTACGATCCCGAAAGGACTTTGCCCGACATCCACCCATCATCGGGCACATGGCCAACCTCTGGGAAGATCTCGAGACGGGACCGAACGCGCCGGACGAGATCTACGCCGTCGTCGAGTGCCTCAAAGGCGAGCGGAACAAGTACGAGTACGACAAGGACATTCCCGGCGTCGTCTTAGACCGGGTGCTCCACTCGAACGTCCACTACCCGTACGATTACGGCTTCATCCCGCAGTCGTACTACGACGACGAGGACCCCTTCGACGTGATGGTGCTCGTCGAGGACCAGACGTTCCCCGGCTGCGTCGTTGAGGCCCGCCCCGTCGCGCTGATGAAGATGGACGACGACGGCGAGCAGGACGACAAGGTGATCGCGGTGCCGACCGAGGACCCCCGATTCGACCACATCGAGGACCTCGACGACATCCCCCAGCAGACCCTCGACGAGATAGACGAGTTCTTCGCGACCTACAAGAACCTCGAGGCCGGCAAGGAGGTCGAAACGCTCGGCTGGGAGGACAAACAGGCCGCGAAGGACGCCATCGAGCACGCGCAGGACCTGTACGACGAACAGATCGCGTAACGCTGTATAACCGTAGCGCATCCGACGTCCGCACACGGATGCGTTATGCCTATGGGTAATCTTTAGGGTGTCGTCCGCCTAGCATCTGATAGAGTCATGAGCGCCACCACGCCCTCCGTCGGCATCGACCACCCGACGGTCGTTCCCGCGAACTTCGACCCGGACGACGACGCCGACGACGCGGCCGAGGACGGCGACGACGCGTAGCGACCTCCGCGTCTCTTCTCAGGCGCGCTCGACGACCGTCGAGAGCCGCGTCGCGTCGGCTCGCAGCGACGCGAACGCGTCGTCGACCCAGTCCACGACTGCGTCGTCGGTCGACTCGATGACGCATCGCGGGTTGTTCTGCTCGTCGTACGCGGCCACGCAGGCCACGTCACCGCAGCGGAAGAGCCCGTACTCGATCGGCTCGGCGCTGACGTACACCTCCGCGGCGTCGTCGTCCAGCGCGCGGTCGGTCGCGGGTTCGAACTCCGCGACCGACGTGTCGGCCGCGTCGCGGTCGATGATCAGCTCCACGTTCGCGCCGTCGTCGAGCGCCGCGGCCGCCGCGTCGTTGAACTGCCGGATGACGACCGGGGAGACGGCCCGGATCTCGCCGCCGTGGTTCTCGTGGAGGAGCTCCGTCAGCCGGTCGACGACCGCGAGGGGGTTCTTCTCGGACGCGACGGTGATGTCGCTGTCGGGGATCCCTTCCGGCGGGAAGTCGACGCCGGCCCGTTCGAGGGTCTCGTCGAACCCGCCGTACCGCTCGCCGCGTTCGACCTCCGTCAGGAGCGTCTCGTAGGCGTCGTGGACGCGCTCGCCGGTCGGCGTCACCCGGTAGGCGGCGTCGCGTTTCACCACCCAGTCCCGCTCGCGGAACCCGCCGAGGATCCGTTGGACCGTCGTTCGGGTCGCGTCGACCGCGTCGGTCAACTCCGCCGGGCGCCGCGGGTCGTCGCGCAGCGCCCGGAGTATTGCGACCCGAACGGGCGAGCCGGCGAGGCACTGTGCGCCGTCGTGTCCGCCCTCGGCCCTCATCGTGTGATCCGTGTGTACGGGTACCGCCCTGTTAACCGTACCGCGTCGCGGTCGGAAGTGTCCGAGCCGAATCCCCCGTTTGGCCCTTGAATCGCCCCTCAGTCGGCTCAGTCCCGATGGCGGAACGAGACGACGGTGCCGACGGTGTCCTCGCCGGCGATACGTTCCGTCGTGACGGTCACGGTCGCGAGCGCGTCTGCCCCGAGCGCCTCCTCGATCACCGCCCGGAGCGCGTCGGGATCGGCGCCCTCCTGAATCACCGGTACGCGGACCTGTCGGCGGTTGACCGCGACGTTTCCGAGGTCGTACTCCGTGTGCTCGAACGCCTCCCGGATCGCCGCTTCGATGTCGGCCATGGCACCGTCCCTTCCGCGCCGCGCGGTGAAAAAACGCGGTCCTCGGTGGATCCCGCGACCGCGCCGGTTCTCAGCCGTTGTCGATCGGAGCAGAACGAGCGATTTCTCGGCGTTCAGCGGTCATGCCAATTTAATACAAATCATTAATACTTCAAATATCTCTATAATACAACCGCAGAACAATCTTAATATTTATTTATTCTGATACTTTTCGAATATGCACGAAAGTGTGGCGGAATACGTGGCAGAGCACCCGAAAATGGCCGGCGTCCTGTTCACCGCGCTGCTGCTACTGACGCAGGCGGCGCCCGCTGCGGCGAATATCGCTGCAGCGGACCCGGGTCCGTAATAGAAGCCTATAAAAAGTTCAAATTGTCACTCCAGTCAAGTTCTCCATTATAAAAAACAGGGACTGTCTCTAACTCAAGTGACTCTCGGACTTGATTGTCACTTACAGAATTGAACACCGCGTTTGAGGGTACGACATAGTTTTTTGTCGTGTTAGTTATATTTGGAACATATAGACTGCCAACTCCGTAGGGGCCATTCGGAAAGGCACACATCTTGAAGTCCAATGACTCATCATTCGATTTTATGTCAATAACAACGGCAATTCCACTCCGGCTCTGACAAATCGTCGTTCCCCCGTCGCCGACGACGATGTACTGGTGCCCTGTGATCAGCTCGCGCTTCGCCACGTGAAGCGCGGTGCGGAGGTTGAACCCGCTGTTCATCAGGCGGGCGATGATCCGACCGAGTGTCGTCGCGGGCGAGTTCGCCACGTCCGAGAGGGTGACGATGCCGCCGCGCGAGCCGCGGTGGACCAAGGCCTCGCCCTGCTGGTAGGACTGGCAGGCGTTGAGCAGGAAGGCGCTGACGCCGATTTCGAGGTCTTCGTCCGTCAGGTCGAGGTAGCTGTCCGCGCACTGCATCCCGCGGTCGTCGACGTGCCCAATGTAGTGAAGGAAGTCCACGTCGGATTCGAGGGTCTCGCGCATTTCCGTGCGCGTGAGGTCGTGGCGCACCTCGATGTCGAACTGGACCATGTCGCGGAGCCCGTAGAGGTCGGCGACGTTCCCCTCCTCTCGCATCTGCTCGTCGTTACAGACGACGAGGACGGAGATGCGCGACTGCTCGACCTGACCCGCTTCGAGCCGGCGGTGGTACGCGTCGAGCGTCGCCTTGTTCGCGTCGAGCGGGACGCCGTCGCCGACCCACGCGTGCTCGACGGTGTCGACGGGCTCCGGTCGGACGAACTCTGTCTGGGCCGAGACGCCGCCGCGTTCGGCGGAGGCATCGGCGCCGCGGGTAGTCCCCGCGCTCGTGTCGGCCGTGCTCTCGGCGCCAGCGCTCGCGCCGCCGCGCACGAACTCGGCGTCGCCGAGGGCGCCGCCGTCGGGCGCGACGCCGCCGACCGGGACCTCTCGCCTCGTGGCCGCCGACGGGCTTCGGTCCGCGCCGCCGAAGAAGCCGACGCCGACGCCGCCGTCGTCGTCAACCGGTGTGACGGTCTCCGGCGAGCGGACAATCGACAGCTCGCCGGCGACGAACGGGAGCATCTCCACGTTCTCCGGGTCGGGACGGACGTCCGTCGTCAGTGTCCACTGCGGCAGTTCGGGCTTGATATCTTCGAAGGGGACTTCGAGGTACTCGCCGAGTCGCTCCGCGAGCGGCAGGTTGTACAGCCGCTTCCAGTCGAGGTCGAGGCCCGTCGTCTCGCGCTCGTGGAGGTCGACCGGGTAAAATCCCTCCGTGCGGGCGAGACAGTCCATGTGGAACGACTGTCGGAGCACCCGCGCGGTCCGTTCCTCGAATCCCGGTTCGAGCGGGTAGGTCCAGCCGTCGCCCTCGATCCGCGGGGCGTCGCCGGGAACCACGTCGGCCGCGAAGTAGTACGCCAGCGAGACGACCGGGTAGAGGAACCGGTACTCGGGCGGGACGACGATCCGAACGCCGCTTTCGACGGGTTCGACACGTTCCGGGACGCGGAACTCCTCGGCGGGCTCGATCAGCGGTGGGTGACCCCGCAGAGTGGGGAACGACCGCTCCGGGCTCGTCGTCTGAAGCGCGGAGCCGAGCAGGGAGACGGCGTCCATCAGCGACTCCGGGTCCGTGGGGGTGGTGATCGTCCCCGCCGGCGTCTGGTGGAGCGACCGGAAGCCGAGCCCGACGGTGCCCGGCGTGTCGAGATCGATCCGGGTGGTCCGGTCGGTCGTGGAGACGGAGAACCCGGCATCGAAGGTGAGGTACAGTTTCGTCGGGGCGGGGTCGATCCCGACGTGGTACGTGTCCCGTGGCATCTCGTAGCAGTCGCCCCGGGTCAACAGTACCCCGTCAGCGTCACGAGCTTGAACGACCGCGACCCGCGGGATCTCGATCGCCCCGGTCTCGACTGCGACGCTGGCGTCGACCGGGAAGTAGTGGTCCGACTCCGGACGCCGGCGCGGGTCGACCGGCCGGTCGGTGTACACCTCGAACTGGGTGTTCTCGATGTGGTCGGTGACGGTTATCCCGTCGGCCTCGCGCAGCGGGTCGATGTCGATACTCATTAGCGGGCTCACCGCGGCCGTCGGTCGGGGAGACGGCGACCGACGCCGCGGGGGTGGTACCAGTCCGTTGAGCGAAAGCGGCGATAAAGGTTGTGTCGGTCGGATCGCCGCGGACCGAACGGATAAAGTCCCGGCCGCCCCACCTTCGCGTAATGATAAC
This sequence comes from Halorubrum sp. C191, assembly GCF_002727095.1. Lineage (NCBI taxonomy): Archaea > Methanobacteriati > Methanobacteriota > Halobacteria > Halobacteriales > Haloferacaceae > Halorubrum > Halorubrum sp. C191. The sequence continues at coordinate 29,764 of NZ_NHNZ01000061.1, forward strand.
GCTGGGAACGGCCCGCGCCTCTCCGGGCGAGACGGACACGGGCCGTCTCGAGGTGGGGGAGATGCGAGACGGGAGCCCCGTCCGGCTGCCGGTCGCCGCGATCAACGGCGCGGCCGACGGGCCGACGCTGTACGTCCAGGCGGTGAGCGACGGCGACGAGCTGAACGGGTTGGGCGTCGTCAACCGCGTCGTTCCGCGGCTCGACCCGGCGGAGCTGTCCGGCTCGGTCCTCGTCGTCGGCATCGTGAACCACTTCGCGTTCCAGGCCGCCGAACACCGGAACCCGGTCGACGACCGCAAGATGAACCGCGGGTACCCGGGCGACGCCGACGGGACGACGAGCGAGCGGATCGCCCACGAGACGTTCCAGATCGCCAAGCGCGCGGACTACATCCTCGACCTCCACCAGGGGTCGACGAGCCGGATGATAAACGAGACGCGCGTGCGCTGCGGCGTCCGCCACCGGCTCCACGGCGACTGCCTGGAGCTCGCGAAGGCGTTCGGCTGCGGGCACGTCCTCGATATCAAGGGCCCGGACGGCCAGCTCGCGCGGGCCGGCCCGGAGCACGGCATCCCGACCGTCGACCCGGAGCTCGGCGGCTGCGTCGGCTGGGACGAGGAGTCGATCCGATACGGCGTCGAGGGCGTGTTCAACGTGCTCCGCCACTACGGCTTCCTCGACGGCGACGCCGCGCTCGAATCGCAGACTCGGGCGCGCGGCTTCGATCAGTACGGCTCGCCCGCCGGCGGCCTGGTCCGTTTCGAGTGCGAGCTCGGCGAGCGCGTCTCCGCGGGCGACGTCCTCTTCGAGGTGACAGACACCTTCGGCGCGCTGGAGGGGCGCGTGACGGCCGACACCGACGGCATCTTCTGGCGGACGCGCCGGCTCCCGCAGGTGGCCGCGGGGGAGTACGTCTGCTCGATCGGGACGAACGTCGACACGTACTGATGGGCGCTCCCGACGCTCCGTCGCCGAGGGGGCGAGACCCCCGGCGACTCCGCTGTTCCGCGTGCGGCGAGACGTACCGCGACCGCTGGCGCTGTCGGTGCGGCGAACCCCTCGATTTCGCCGATCCCCCGGTTCCGGACGGTCCCGCGCCCGACCCCCAATCGTTCGACGCGCGCAACGGCCTGTGGGCGTTCGACGACCTGCTCGCCGCCGGGGACGACCCCCGCGACCGGGTGACGCTCGGCGAGGGGATGACCCCGCTCGTCGACGCGGACGCGGGCCGCGAGCTCTCGGGAGACGCGGGGAGCGAAGTCGCACCGTGGAACGCGTCGTTCAAGCTGGAGTACGTCTTCCCGACCGGCTCGTTCAAGGACCGCGGCGCGACCGCGACGCTGACGCGGGCTCGCGAGCTGGGCGTCGAGCGCGTCGTCGAGGACTCCTCCGGCAACGCGGGCGCCGCGATCGCGACATACGCCGCCCGGGCCGGAATGGCGGCCGAGATCTACGTCCCGGCCGACGCCAAGGAGTCGAAGCTCCGCGCGATCCGCCGCGCCGGCGCCGAGCCGGTCCGGGTCGAGGGGAGCCGAGGCGACGTGACGGACGCGTGCGTCGCGACGCTCGACGACCGCGAACGCGCCTGGTACGCCAGCCACGCCTGGAACCCGGCGTTCTTCGAGGGCACCGCCACGGTCGCGTACGAGATCGCGCTCCGTCGCGACTGGAACGCCCCGGACGCCGTCGTGACGCCGCTCGGCCACGGGACGCTCTTCCTCGGCGCCTATCGCGGATTCCGTCGGCTCGAACGGGCCGGCTGGATCGACGAGGTCCCCCGCCTCTACGGCGCGCAGGCGGCCGGCGTCGCGCCGATCGTCAGAGCGCTCCGCGGCCCCGACGCCGCCGACCCGGACGGGACGGTCAACGCCGCGGCCGACGGGATCCAGATCGCCGAGCCGGTCCGCGACCGCCAGATCCGGGCGGCGATCGACGCCACCGGCGGCGACGCGCTCGCGGTCACCGAGGCAGCCGCGACGCGCGAACTCGACCGCCTCCACGCCGCCGGCTTCTACACGGAGCCGACCTGCGCGGTCGCGCCCGCGGCGCTGCGGACCCTCCGCGAGCGCGGCGAGATCCGCCCGGACGAGGACGTGGTCGTCCCGCTGACCGGGAGCGGGTTGAAGGGCTGAGGCGAGCGGGGTCGTCGGCTCTCGGGCGAGGCGGACCGACCTCACCGTTACCACTATTCTACCGGCGCCCCTCCCTTTGCGCATGGAGGTGCTCGTCTACGGCGCCGGCGCGCTCGGAAGCCTCGTGGGCGGGCTGCTGGCGCGTACACACGACGTGACGCTCGTCGGGCGCGACCCGCACATGCGGGAGATTCGGGAGGACGGGCTCCGGATCGACGGCGAGGTCGACGCCCGGGTCGCGCCGCGCGCGCTCACTGACGCGACGCACCGGCGAGCCGACCTCGCCTTGGTCACGACGAAGGCGTACGACACTGACGCGGCCGCTCGCGCGCTCGCGACCGGCGAGTACGACGCCGTCTGCTCGCTCCAGAACGGCCTCACCGAGGAGCGCCTGGTCGCCGCGCTCGACGCGACGGTCCTCGCGGGCACCGCGAGCTACGGTGCCCGGTTCGCCGAGCCGGGCCGCGTCACCTGTACCGGCGTCGGCGAGGTCGTCGTCGGGGCGCTCTCCGGCGGCGCGAGCCCCGAGGCCGCGCGGGTCGGCGCCGCCTTCGACGCGGCGGGCGTCGAGGCGGTCGTGGCCGAGGACATGCCGGCCCGGCGCTTCGAGAAGCTCGCCGTCAACGCCGGGATCAACGGACCGTCGGCGCTCGCGCGGACGGCGAACGGCCCGACGCTCGACGGCCCCGCCGGCGAGGTCGCCCGCGAGGCCGCCCGCGAGACGGCCCGCGTCGCCCGTGCGGTCGGGGTAGACCTGTCCGACGAACGGGCGGCCGACGCCGTCGAGCGCGTCGCCACCGACACCGCGGCGAACCGGTCGTCCATGTACGAGGACGTGGCGAACGGACGCCGCACAGAGGTCGACGCTATCTACGGCGCGGTCGTCGACCGGGGCGACCGGCGCGGCGTGTCGGCGCCGACCTGCCGGACGGTCGGGTCACTGATCCGCGGCTGGGAAGCGGCCCGCGGGCTCCGGTAATGCGGGACCGATTCGGGAAAACGAGACGGCGGCTCTGCTCGGCGACGGCTACGCGCTCAACACCACTCCTTGAGGACGGTCGCGTCGGTCTCGTCGACCGACACCCACGCGTCCTCTCGCGAGACGTCCGCGATGACGAACTCCGGCCGCGACGCCGACGAGTCGACGGACGCCATTACGTCCGGCGCGTCGGCGGCGTCGAGCGCCGGGTCCGTCGGGAGCGCAGTCCGGCGGCGGTCGGGGTCCGGGTCGTCCCATGGAGTGGAACTCCGTGACATGGTTGTGAATAGTTCACAGTACGTATAAGAGTTGCGAACGCGATCGAATTCGGCCGTCGGATCGGAGATTCCGGGGACGCTCTGCCGACGGTTCTTTCCGCGGAGCGCCCGCCGAACGACGATCCGCCGAAACGTGTCGGTTTCTACATCGGCTCGCGGGATCCTGTAGGGCCCCGCCTGACCGGGTCCGATCGCCGCTGACCCGGCCCCGCGCGCTGGCGGTCCAGCTCCGCGTGTCGCTGACTAGACCCTGCGTGCCGCTGACCGCTCCCGCGTGTCGCCGCCCGGCCTCGCGTACCGGTGGTCCGGCTCCGCACACCTTCGCAGTATACAAGAGGTGTCACGCTGAAAGACGGGCATGAACGTCGCAGACGCCATGACGCCCCGCTCGGAGCTCGTCGTCGTCGAGATACCCGGGAGCCGCAACGACGTGTTAGAGTACATCCAAGAGCACGGCTTCTCGTCCGTGCCCGTCGTGAAGGACGTCGACGGCGACGAGGTGTACCGCGGGCTCGTCACGCGCGACGACCTGATCGAACAGCCGGACGAGGACCAGCTCGCGCTGCTGATGCGCGAGGTCCCCACCGTCGGGGCCGCCGCCGACATCGTCGACGCCGCCCGGACGATGGCCGCCGAGGGCTCGCGCCGGCTCCCCGTGGTCGACGGCGACGAGCTCGTCGGTATCGTCACCGTCACCGACGTGGTGCGGGCGATCGCCCGCGGCGAGGTCGACGGCGAGACGCGCGTGGGCGAGCTCGCGACCCGGGCGGTCAACGCGACCCACACCGACACGCCGCTGCCGGTCGCCGAGCGCGAGATCGCGCTCTCGGGGGTACCGTACGCGGTCGTCCTCGACGACGACGCCGCGACCGCGGGGATGCTCACCGAGGTCGACATCCTGGAGGTCGCCCGCGTCGTCGAGGGCGAGGCGAGCACCGGCGACTCGATCGCCGACCAGGACTCCGACTGGTCGTGGGAGGGGATCAAGGCGACGGGCGCGCGCTACCTCCCGACCCGGAACGTCGAGATCCCCGCGGAGGCGGTCCGCCACTTCATGACCGAGGACCTCATCACCGTCAACGCCACGCGGACGGCCAAGGAGGTCGCTCAAGAGCTCATCAGCAACGACATCGAGCAGGTCCCGCTCGTCTCCGGCACCGATCTGGACGGGATCGTCCGAGACGTCGACCTGCTGGAGGGGTTATAATGGCCGCGGACGTGCTCGCCGAGCTCGCGAAGCGCCGGGGCTTCTTCTTCGGATCGAACGGCGCCTACGGCGGCACCGCCGGCTTCTACACGTTCGGCCCGCAGGGCGCGGCGCTCAAGCGGAACGTCGAGGACGCGTGGCGCGACCGGTTTACCATCCGCGAGGGGAACCGCGAAATCGAGGCGCCGACGGTGATGCCAGAGGCCGTGTTCGAGGCCTCCGGCCACCTGGAGGGGTTCGACGACATGCTCGTCGAGTGCCCCGAGTGCGGCGCGTCCCACCGCGCCGACCACCTCGTCGAGGACGTCACGGAGATCGAGGACGCCGAGGCGCTGCCCGGCGAAGAGGTCGCCGAGCTCATCGCCGACAACGACATCGCCTGTCCCGCCTGCGGCACCGAACTCGCCGGCCAGCCGGTCGAGGCGTTCAACCTCATGTTCGCGACCGACATCGGCCCCGGCGACGCCCAACCCGGCTACCTCCGGCCGGAGACGGCCCAGGGGATCTTCGTGGAGTTCCCGCGGCTGAAGGAGTACGCCCGCGGGAACCTCCCGTTCGGGATCACCCAGATCGGCCCGGCCTACCGCAACGAGATCTCGCCGCGCGGCGGGCTCCTCCGCCTCCGCGAGTTCACGCAGGCCGAGTTGGAGCAGTTCATCGACCCCGAGGCGGACGAGCCGCCGCTCGACCGCGTGCGCGACGTGGAGGTCTGCCTCTACCCCGCGACGGAGCAGGAGGCCGACGACGGCGACTACCTCGACACGACGGTCGGCGAGGCGGTCGACGAGGGCGTCATCGGCTCCCCGTGGGTCGGCTACTACCTCGGCGTCGCGCAGGAGTGGTACGAGCGCGTCGGCGTCGACCTCGACCGGTTCCGCTTCCGCCAGCACCTCGCCGGCGAGCGCGCCCACTACGCCGCCGACTGCTGGGACGCCGAGAGCGAGGTCGACGGCGACTGGATCGAGATCGCCGGCTTCGCGTACCGCGGCGACTACGACCTCTCGAAGCACGACGAGTACGGCGACGACTCGTTTACAGTGTTCAAACGGTACGACGAGCCGAAGACGGTCGAGCGCGCGACCGTCGACCCCGACATGTCCGTCCTCGGCCCGGAGTTCGGCGGCGACGCCGCCGCGGTCGCCGAGGCGCTCGAAGCCCTCGCGGAGCGCGACCCCGACGCGTTCGACGGCGAGACGGTCGAGGTGACGGTCGGCGAGGGCGACGACGCCGAGACGCACGCGGTCGACGTCGACGTCGCGGACTTCTCGGTCGAGGCGGTGACCGAGAGCGGCGAGCACATCACGCCCCACGTCGTCGAGCCGTCGTTCGGCGTCGGCCGGACCGTCCAGACGCTGCTCGCGCACGCCTACAGCGAGGACGAGGTCGACGGCGAGGAGCGCACCTACCTCTCGCTCGAACCCGAGGTCGCGCCGCAGGACGCCGCCGTCTTCCCGCTCGTCACCAACGACGACCGCCTGACCGGGCTCGCCGACGAGGTGGCGGCCGACCTGCGGGCCGCCGGGCTCGCGGTCGCGTACGACGACTCCGGCTCGATCGGCCGCCGCTACCGCCGGCAGGACGAGGTCGGCACCCCGTTCTGCGTCACCGTCGACCGCGACGGGATCGAGGGCGACGGGCCCGACACCGTCACGCTCCGCGAGCGCGACTCCGCGGCGCAGGTCCGGATCCCGGTCGCGCACCTCGCCGACGAGCTGACGGCGCTCCGGGAGGGCGAGCCGTTCGCGTCCGTCGCCGACCGGTACGACGCGGTCGACACCGACGTCGAGACGGCGGGGAACTGAGGGCGTGCGTCTCCCGGCCGCCGCGTGGCGCGAGCGCGTGGAGTTCGAGCGGCGGCTGGTCCACGCCAGCGGCACGCTGTACCCGGTCCCGTTCTTACTTGGCTGGATCTCTTGGGAGACCACCGGGCGACTGCTGATCCTCAGCGTCGCGATCGCCGGGGCTCTCGAAGCGCTGCGGCTCGCCGACTCCGTCGGCCCGCTCGCCCCGCTGTACGACGCGCTCGTCCGCGACTACGAGGCCGACGGGATCGCTGGGTACGCGCTGTATCAGGCCGGGATGGCGGCGACCGCGCTCGTCTTCGCGCCCGTCTTCGCCGTACCCGCGATGTGGATGCTCTCCGTCGGCGACCCGATAAGCGGCGGGCTCGGCGAGAACGCGGCGACGGAGCCGAAGCGCCTCCCGGTGGTGGCGGCGATGGTGTTCGTCTGCTTCGGGATCGCCGTCCCGTACGCGATCCCCGAGTTCGGCCCCGATCCGGGCGTGATCGTCGCGCTCGCGGGGGCGATCCCCGCAGCGATCGCCGACGGGCTCCCGCCGCTCATCCGCGGCGTGGCGGTCGACGACAACCTCACCATCCCGCCGGCGGCCGCCGGCGGCATGTTCCTCGCGGCCGCGCTGATCGGGTAGGCGCATCGCCCGGAGCGCAACGGCGGCGCTGTCGCTCGCCGGGCGAAACTGAGAGAAGCGCCGAGGCGGAGATTTGAACTCCGGTGTCCGAATGGACAGTAGATTTCGAATCTACCGCCTTGGCCAGGCTAGGCTACCTCGGCTCGACTTGACGTTGGCCGGTTCCGCTGTTATGCGTTTCGATCGCGGTCGCGGCGCGGTCTCGGACCGCCGGTCCGTCACCCCACCGTTCCGCCGACAACGCTTTTCGGCCCGGCTCCCGTGCGGTGGATATGGACGTCCCCGAAGCGGCCGACGCCTGCGCCCGCGTCGTGAGCGAGGTCGGCGGCGCGGTCGTCGCCGACCGCGAGTTCCTCGACCGCGTCACCCTCGGCATCCTCGCCCGCGGCCACGTCCTCCTGGAGGACGTGCCGGGCACCGGAAAGACCCTCTCAGCGCGCTCGTTCGCGACCGCGCTCGGTCTGGAGTTCTCGCGGATTCAGTTCACCCCGGACCTCCTGCCGGCCGACGTCACCGGCACAAACGTGTTCGACGAGCGCGACGGCTCCTTCAGCTTCTCGCCGGGGCCGATCTTCGCGAACGTCGTGCTCGCCGACGAGATCAACCGCGCCCCGCCGAAGACGCAGGCCGCTCTCCTGGAAGCGATGGAGGAGGGGCAGGTGACCGTCGACGGCGAGACGCACGCCCTGCCGAGCCCGTTCTACGTGATCGCGACGCAGAACCCGGTCGAGAGCGAGGGCGCGTTCCCGCTGCCGGAGGCCCAGCTCGACCGCTTCACGATCAAGACCTCGATCGGCTACCCGGACGAGGACGGCGAGTTAGAGCTCCTCCGGCGGCGTGCCGGCCGCGTCGAGCAGTCGCCGACGGTCGAGCGCGTCCTCGATCCCGACTCCGTGGCGGCGCTGCGGGAGGTGCCGGAGTCCGTCCGCGTCGAGGACGATCTGCTCCGCTACGCGGCGGCGCTCGCGCGGGCGACCCGGGAGGACCGCCGCGTCGAGGCCGGCGTCTCCCCGCGGGGGACACAGCGCCTCTTCGAGACCGCCCGCGCGGCGGCGGTGATCGCCGGCCGTGAGTTCGTCACGCCCGACGACGTGAAGCGGGTCGCGCAGCCGACGCTCGCCCACCGGCTCGTGTTGACGCCGGACGCGGCCGTCAACGACGTCGACGAGCGCGACGTGATCGCCGACGTGCTCGACCGCGTCGCGGTGCCGACGGTGGACGCGGCCGAGGCGTAGCTCCCGTGACGACCGCCGCTATCGCCGCTACTCCGCGTTCTCGTCCCGCTCCGCCAGCAGTTCGGTCGCCGTGAGCAGCGACTCCAGCTCGATGTCGTGCTCGGCGAGCAGCGCTTCCGCGCCCTCCTCGCGGTCGACGACGACCAGCACGCGGTCCACCGTCGCGCCCGCCTCCCGCAGCGCCTCGACCGCGTCGACAGCGGACTGCCCCGTGGTGGCGATGTCCTCGATCACGACGACCTCCTCGCCGTCGCCGAGGCGCCCCTCGATCCGGTTGCCCGTGCCGTACTCCTTCGCCTGTTTGCGCGCGATGACGTACGGACGACCGAGCTCGGCGGCCGTCACCGCCACCAGCGGGACCGCGCCCAGCGCGACTCCCGCCAGCTTCGCGTCGGCGTCGGCCAGCCGGTCAGCGAACGCCTCGGCGACGAGCGTCAGCGCGTCCGGGTCGGTCTCGAAGAGGTACTTGTCGACGTAGTAGTCGCTCGTCCCGCCGTGGGACAGCTCGAACTCGCCGAACCGGACGGCGTCGGCGGCGGTGAGCGCCGCGATCAGCTCGCGTCGTCGGTCGTCGTCGGTCATACGCCGAGAAGGGCCGCGGCCGACAATAAACGGGTCGGAACGCGGAGGGGCTCGTCTCTCTCCCGCCCCGCTCACTCCGCCGCCGGCAGGACGAGCGTCACGGTCGTTCCCCCGCCGCCGAGGCCGTCGTCGAACCGGATCTCGCCGCCGTACGCCTCCACGACCCACGCGGCGATCCACAGCCCGACGCCGGTGTTGTGCTGTAGCTGGGTCACCTCGCGGACGCCGGTGATCACCTCCCGTACCGCGGTCGGCACCCCCGGCCCGTCGTCCGCGACGCTCACACGCACGACCCCGCCGTCCAGGTCGCGCTCGGCGCTCACCGCGACGCGCGGCGCGTCGCCGCCGTGTTCGACCGCGTTCTCGACGAGGTGATCGATCGCGACCGAGAGGCGGTCGTCGCCGCGCACCGCGATCCCCGCCGGCACGTCGGCGGTGATCCGCGTGTCCGGCCGATCGGCCGCGTGTCGCGCGGTGACCGCCTCGACGATCGGTCCCACGTCGACCGGCTCGGGGTCGGTCGCGTACCCCTCCTCGACGATCCCCCGGAGGGTCCCGGCCCCCTCGGCGACGTCGGTCAGCCGCTTGCCCGTGGTCTCGATCCGCCGGGCGTAGTCGCGGATCCGGTCGTCGTCGGTCCGATCGGCGATTTCGCCGGCGAAGCCGAACACGACGTTCAGCTCGTTCCGCAGGTTGTGCCTGAGGATCCGGTTGACGATCCGCACGTAGCGTTCGCGGCGCTTCCGGTCGGTGATGTCGGTGTAGATGCCGAAGGCGCGTCGGTCGCCCTCGGTCTCGTAGCTGAAGCCGCGGAAGAGGAACTCCCGCGGCCCCTCGACGGTCTGTCGTCTGATCTCCTCCGCGGCGAAGCCGTGTTCGCGGACCAGCGCGTCGAGGTCCGCCGCCTCGACGGCGCTCGCCTCGACGCTGTCTCCCAGCCGGTAGTCGTGGATGTCCAACGCCTCGATCGTCCGGCCGCGCAGCGCCGCCTCGTCCACGCCGAACTGCGCCTCGAACGCCGGGTTGGCGCCGTCGATCACCGTCTCGTCGTCTTCGAAGACGACCTCTATCACCGGGTCGGGAATGCGGTCGAACAGCCGCCGGAAGCGGTCGCGCTCGGCCGACAGCTCGGTCCGCGTCCGGAAGAGGTCGGTCGTGTCCGACAGCGATCCGACGACGCCGCCCCCGCGGTCGGACAGCGACGACAGCCGGAGTCGGCCGTGCCGCGGTCCGCGATCGCCGTCGCGCTCGACGCTCAGGTCGACCGTCCTCGTCGGCTCTCGACCGCCCGCGACCTCGGCCGGTGTGCCGGTGAGCGCGCCGACCGCGTCTACCACGCGCTCCGCGTCGTCCGGGGCGACGAGCGCGTCGAGCCGCCGACCGACGATGTCCCCGGTGCCGCCGGCGCCGACCCACTCGGCGAACGGCCCGGTGGCGTAGGTGACGGCGCCGTCGCCGTCGAGGACGCACACCATGTCGTCGACGTTCTTCAGCGCGTCCTCGTAGGTCCGGAGCCGCCGGCGCCGGTCGTTGGCGTCCATCGTGGCGACGGCGTTCGTCGCCAGCAGTTCGAGCACGCTGACGTCGCTCTCGCCGAAGGCGTCCGGCTCTCTGGACCCGACGATGAACACGCCGTGGTCCCCGAGCGGAACCGCGACGAACGACCGCATCCCGTGGTACTCGGTCCGGTCGCCGTTCGACGGGCCGCCGCCGATCGACGCGAGCCGCTCGTCGGTCGCGAGGTCGTCGCACACCCACGTCTCGCCGTCTCGGAACACCGCACCGGTGATCCCCTCGCTCGGCGGTCGCGGGTCCCGGCTGGCGGCGAACGCGTCGCCGATCCCCTCGCTCGTGGCGGCGAGGCGGAGCAGGTCCGCGTCCTCGTCGAAGAGCCGCACGCCGCTTATCTGGTAGCCGAGGATCTGGTCCGCGGCCTCGACCAGCCGCTCGGCGACCCCGTCCGCGTCGCTCTCCCGCTGGACGCGTTCGACGGTCCCGAGCAGCCGTTCGAGCGTCTGCTCGCGGCGCTTCCGCTCGGAGACATCGGCGAAGAACACGGAGAGCCCGTTGGGCGAGGGGTAGGCGGTCACGTCGGTCCACAGGTCGAGCGGCTCGTACCGGTCCTCGAAGGAGACGACCTCTTGGGTCTCCATCGCCCGTCGGTAGTTCCGCTCGTACTTCCGCCCGAGCGCCGCCGGGAACTCCGCCCAGATGTCGGCGCCGATCAGCTCGTCGGCGTCGCGGTCGAGCAGCGTCGCGGCGGCCTCGTTCACGTAGGTGAACCGGAACTCGTCGTCGAGCGCGAAGAACCCGTCCTCGATCCGGTCGAGCGTCTCCTCGAACCGGTCGACGGCCGCAGCCCGCTCCTCGCGGACCACCTCGCGCTCGATCGCGCCGCCGAGCCACTCCGCGAGCAGTTCGACGAACAGCCGCTCCGACGCGTCGAACGGGCGGTCGCGGGGCCCGACGTCGAGGAAACAGAGCGTCCCGTATACCTCGCCGTCGACGACGACCCGACCGCCGACGTAGCTGCCGACGCCGGACCGCTCGTACGCCGGATCGCCGGCCAGCCCCGCCGCCTCTGGGTCGGTGATCGTGACCACGCCCGAGTCGCCCTCGGCCGCGCCGTCGCCTCCGGTCTCCGACCCGCCTTCGGTCGCTCCGTCGCCTCCGCTCTCCTCGCCGCTTCCGGGCGCCCCGTCGCTTTCCGGTCCCGCGCCGGCACCGCCGCGAACCGTTCGCCGGCAGTAGGTCAGCTCCAGCGGGAGCGTCCCGTCGTCGTCGAGCTCGTCCGCCGCGATCGACTCCACAAGCCCGGTCGAGTCCCGGTACCGCTGGATCTCGATCCAGTCGCCCTCGACCCGCGACGAGTAGCCGATCGACAGGTCGAGGTAGTCTCGCCCGAGGTCGAGCAGGGCGTCGACCTGCTCGTCGAGGTCGGCGCACCGGTCCGAGACGATCCGCACGAACGGTTCGAGGAACTCCCGCCCGCCCGCGGTCGTCGGT
>NZ_NHNZ01000152.1:0-6974 GCF_002727095.1 Halorubrum sp. C191
TAACTAAAGACGAATGAGTGAACGCTGTTTGGCTTAGAGGCTGTGTTAAATCGCGATACAGCAGCGAGGTAGACTGCTAACGTTCGTGGGAGGTCGGATTGGCATATGATAAACAACAGTTGATTGGTTTCACCTACATACATATAATTGGATAATCCATATGTCTGGAGAACATTCAGCCAGCGGAAGTACAACACAGGATTGGTGGCCAGAATCACTCAATGTAGAAATACTTGATCAGAATGCCAGCAATGTTGGGCCGTACGGAGACGAGTTCGATTACGCTGAAGCATTCGAGTCTCTCGATTTCGAGCAAGTGAAAGCAGATATTGAGGACGTATTAACTGATTCCCAAGAGTGGTGGCCAGCCGACTACGGACATTACGGACCGCTCATTATCAGGATGGCTTGGCACAGTGCGGGCACGTATCGTACTGGTGACGGTCGCGGTGGTGCGTCAGGTGGCACACAGCGGTTTGCACCTGTCGAAAGTTGGCCAGACAACGCAAATCTAGATAAAGCCCGGCGACTGCTCTGGCCAGTCAAGGAGAAATACGGTCGAAAACTCTCCTGGGCTGACTTGTTAGTCCTCTCCGGAAACGTTGCCATGGAATCGATGGGATTCCAAACGTTCGGCTTTGGAGGGGGGCGTGAGGACGCATACGCACCAGACAAAGGCGTCAACTGGGGGCCTGAAGAGGAGATGATGGAAGACAAACGCCACGATGAGGAGGGGAACCTCCAAGGCGACCTCGCCGCAGACCACATGGGGTTGATTTACGTGAACCCAGAAGGTCCTGGTGGCAAACCAGACCCTCTCGAGTCCGCGAAGTACGTGCGACAATCCTTTGATCGGATGGCGATGAACGACGAGGAAACCGTTGCCCTCTGTGCCGGCGGACATACGTTTGGGAAGGTACATGGCGCTGACTCTGACGAAAATCTTGGTGGTGAACCTGAAGCGGCGCCTATCGAACAACAGGGCCTCGGCTGGAAAAACGAGTATGGTGAGGGCAAAGGTGCCGACACGATCACAAGCGGCATTGAAGGCCCGTGGACCCAGTCCCCAACTAGCTGGGATATGGAATATGTTGATCTCTTGCTGGATCACGAGTGGGAGCCACACAAGGGACCCGGCGGAGCTTGGCAATGGCGGCCCAAGGACGCGGAGGTACATGGCTCTGCAGAGCCAGCACACGACGAGATTGAGAGTGCAACTCCGATGATGCTGACGACGGACGTCGCACTGAAGCGGGACCCAGACTATCGGGAGGTTCTCGAACGCTTCCAAGAGAACCCGATGGAATTTGGAATCAGTTTCGCAAAGGCATGGTACAAGCTTATCCACCGTGATATGGGGCCACCGGAGCGGCTCCTTGGCCCAGAAGTGCCTGACCAGGAAATGCTCTGGCAGGGACCCATCCCCGACGCCGATTACGAACTCGTCAATGAGGAACAGGTAGCCAAGCTCAAAACGGAAATCCTTGACTCCGATCTGTCCCGTACTCAGCTTGTCAAAACTGCTTGGGCTTCAGCATCAACGTATCGGGATAGCGATAAGCGCGGCGGTGCGAATGGAGCCAGAATTCGCCTCGAGCCACAACGAAGCTGGGATGTTAACGAACCGAAAGAACTGGAAACAGTACTTGACACGCTTGAAGATATTCAACGAGAGTTTAACGACTCTCGATCAGACGGAGTCCACATCTCACTTGCCGATATTATTGTGCTCGGCGGGACCGCGGCCATCGAGCAGGCGGCAGCCGAGGCCGGATACGAGATTGAAGTACCGTTCGAACCGGGTCGGACTGATGCGCTTGCGGAGCAGACAGATATCGAATCTTTCCAAGCTCTGAAACCGGATGCCGATGGCTTTCGCAACTACTTCACCGATGGAGATGGACTAAACCGCTCACCTGAAGAACTGCTGGTCGACAAGGCAGATCTCCTGGACCTGACACCGGCCGAGACAACGGCCCTTGTTGGCGGCATGCGCACGCTGGGAGCCAACCATCAGAATTCGGAGCTTGGCGTCTTCACAGATGACGTGGGGGCCCTGACTAACGACTTCTTTGAAACCGTACTTTCGATGGATTATGAGTGGGAGGCAGCTGACAGCGAAGATAACAAACAGGTGTACGAACTCAGAAACCGTGAAACGGATGAAGTCGAATGGACGGGGTCACGTGTAGATCTTATCTTCGGGTCGAACTCACGGCTTCGTACCCTCGCAGAGGCCTATGCTGCTGAAGAGGAGAAGTTCATAAATGATTTTGCTGATGCTTGGCAGAAGGTTATGACGAACGATCGCTTTGACCTGAATTAACGTCCACCTTCTCGGCGCTTTTTATACGCTATATGAGGGTGTCATAGAACATTTCATGCCCTGTGTATAGCGATTTGTATCAAGAGTAGGTTTATTTTCTGACCCTATACTTCGAACTCAACTGCGCAGATGCCCCCTCGTGTTATCCATATAACTGTTCTATGACACTCTCACTATATGATTTTTGAACCGACTGCTCTGTTGAATAGCGGTGTTGACCGAGGAGGTCAAAATTTGAGTCGGTTTGTTAACGGTTGACGCTAGTGGTCTCAAGATCGGCATCGTCTTACCATGGCTCAGAGGTCGCTATTCAACAGAGCAGAACCGACTTAGATTATGTCGAGATAAACGATATAGCCAGACAACGTCCGAATTCTTTGAAATCAGCGATCCAGTCCACAGACGGCCTCGTTATTCAACGGACTAGGGATTTCTGACTAGCCGTACAATCGTGCTCATAAGAGTGTTTAGTGTCTTTTATCAACAGCAAGTTTGTTCAAGAGTTACTCGCAGATCACTCGCAGAATCCCCGGAACTACGGTGAGCTTCCCTCTCCCGATGTTGAGGCAGCAACGACGAACCCACAGTGTGTCGGCCCAACGCACCCTGAAGGAGACCTCAGGTAGCTCTCAGTGATGATGGGACCACAGTCGAAACAGTCCGCTTCACCGGTGACGGGTGTACACTGTCACAGGCCGGTGCCTCACTATTGTCTGAGCAGATGGTTGGTGTCTCCGTCTCGTTGTTGTAATCACCAACTTCGAGCGGGGAGACGACCCTGGCCGCGAGAAGCTCAAGCTATGAGATGGTTTCTATGACAGGCTCTCGTATGGGTGTAACTCAAGGAATCCATACTCTGTTACCACGGGTTACTTTTCTGCTCACGCATTAGGTGGTCGCATGTGGATATCTCTCCTCACAGTACTGTCCAGTGGTGGCCTCCTCCAGTACACCGTGCCAGTCGTCGGCGCCGAACTGAGCCAAACGGCAGTCACCACGGTCGGTATCGGCTTGATTCTGCTTCTCTTGGTAGGGTCGGGATTCTTCTCGTCGTCGGAGATTGCGCTGTTCTCCTTGCCGTCCCATCAGGTAGATGCGATGGTTGAGCAAGGCCTGCGTGGCGCACGGGCGGTCAAATCTCTCAAGGAGGATCCCCACCGCCTTCTCGTAACAATTCTCGTGGGGAACAATATGGTCAACATCACGATGTCCTCAATCTCGACGACTATCGTTGGCTTCTATTTCGACGCGGGCACGGCAGTTATCGTCTCGTCGCTCGGCATCACGTCGGTGGTGTTAATATTCGGCGAGAGCGCACCCAAATCCTACGCCGTAGAGAACACTGGACTACACGCACGGCGTGTCGCCCGGGGGCTAAAGATCGTCGAGAAGCCACTGTGGCCGCTTATCACCGTATTCCACTACCTGACGGGCGTCGTGAACAGACTTACCGGCGGCAGCCCGTCCATCGAGTCGACCTACGTCAGCCGAGACGAGATTCGAAATATGATTCAAACGGGCGAGCGTGAGGGGGTCCTCGACGAGGAGGAACACCAGCGGCTCCAACGCGCCCTTCGATTCACCGATGCCACTGCCAAGGAGGTGATGACCCCCCGCCTCGATGTGGCGGCTATCTCCAGTGATGCGACCGTTGAGGAGGCAATCCAGAAGTGTATCTCAAGTGGTCACGCGGACCTACCAGTTTACGATGGGTCGCTAGACAGTGTGATCGGCGTCTTCGACATCCGTGACCTACAGAATTCGAACTACGACACTTTCGACGACCTCGACGTAGAGGACGTAATCGCTCCGACGCTCCACATCCCCGAGTCGAAAAACGTCGACGCGCTCCTCTCGGAAATGCGCGAGAAACGGATACAGATGGCTATCGTCGTCGACGAGTTCGGTGCCACTGAGGGCCTCATCACGATGGAGGATATGACCGAGGAAATCGTCGGCGAAATACTGGCGGGTGACGAAGAAGATCCGATCGAATTCGTTGACGATGACACCGTCCTCGTGAACGGTGGGGTTAACATCGAGGAAATCAATGAAGCGCTCGACATTGTACTGCCAGAAGGCGAGGAGTTCGAGAGTATCGCGGGCTTCGTTTTCAACCTTGCGGGCCGCCTTGTCGAGCAGGACGAAGAGTTCAACTACGAGAACGTCACGCTCCGGGCCGAACAGGTGGATGACACACGTATCCAGAAGGTCCGGGTAACTGTCGATCGTGACACCGCCGAGATCGAAGAGGAGACGCCGGTAGGCGAGGGCAGTTCCGAGTGACCGGGAATACCTGAGCGCCCGAATCAGCAGGTCCTCAATGAGCGCGTCCATCCGGTCAAATGTCTGTGCTACGACGTCGATATGGTCACTCGCACACTCGTCCCGAATCAGTTCCAACCATCCTTAGGCCACACAGAGTGGGTTCCGTAAATCGTGGCTGACGATGCTGGCGAACTCTTCCAAACGCTCGTTCTGTCGTTACAATTTTTCTTCGTACTCTTTCTGCTCAGTAATGTTGGTGGCGATGCCACAGGTGGCGTATACGGAGCCATTGTCAAACAGTGGGACAATCCGGGTGAGAAAGTACTGACGACCGTCGTCGGTCTGAATGACCTCTTCGATCTCGACCTGTTCTCTCGTCTCATACACTCTTTGGTCGTTCTGCTGAAATTTCTCAGCCACTTCCGCCGAGTGTAAATCTGCTGCCCGTTTTCCGGCGATGTCGGTATCGTCAGCAATGTCAAACAGGTCCCGATGATATTGATTCATATACACGTACTCGTGATCGGTGTTTCGAATCCACATCGCTGACTCAACGCTATCGATAACACCCTGTAGTTGGTTGGTGGTCTGGCGGAGTTCGGCTTCACGTTCTCGTTGCTCGGTGACATCCCGGAGTGTGCCGACCGACCCGTTGAACTCCTCGCCATCGTACGGAAGGACGCCCATATGATCTTCGCAGACGATTGGGTCGCCTTCGCGGGGGTAGACCGTCACTTCGAATGTTACCGCTTCCGGGCCATCGCTCGATAGTAACCGTCCCAATTCCTGCTCGGCCCGTTGTACGGCCTCTTCGTCCTTGATCAGCGATGGTGTGTTCCCGAGAATCGTTTCCCGGTCGTAGCCGACTAATTCCACCAACTCGTCGTTAACGTAAGTGAACTGCCCCTTTTCGTCAAGCACGTACACCGCATCACTGAGTGCCTCGATAATCGTCTCGTACTCTTCTAATTCAGTCTTCCGCCGCTCTCGGTCGGTAACATCCTGAAACTTCGAAAAAATCGTCTGGACGTCCCCATCTGCGCCGGTGACGACACGGTTGTGCCACTCACAGGTGATTGCCTCGCCATCCTTCCGGACGTTCCTATTGATCACGTGGGTTCCGCCGTCCGCGTCAAGGAGTTTTTCTACAGCATCACCCACCTGTCCGCGGTCGTCACCAGCGACAATCCCCTCCCATGACTCGCCACACAACTCTGCCTCACTGTAGCCGAGAATCTCTTCGGCTCGTCTGTTCATTCGTTCAAACTGGAATTCAGAATCCCACTGGACTGCCCCAAGTGGTGATTCTTCAAAAAACAGCGATAATTGCTTCTGTCGCTGCCGAGCGGTCCGTTCGTGCTCCTCACGCTCAGTAATATCGTGACCGGCCCCCCGGAGCTTCGTTACCTCCCCCCCATTCTCGACAACCGGAGTAATTGTCATATCGAGGAGACGTTCCTCGCCGTCACCCGGTTGGAGTCGCCATGTGTCGTACAGTTCTTCGCGCGTCTCCAGCACCTTGTCGAGTGTATGCTGGATGTCTTCGCGGTCGTCTGGATGGAACAGTTTCAGCGCCTCCTCCAGAGACATTTCGTGTTGGTTACGACGGCCAATGATTCGCCGGGTACCTGCCGTCAGCACGACAGTATTGCTCTCTGTGTCCAGTTCGAAACCACCGGTATCACCGTTGAATTCCGTCAATCGCATCAATTGTTCTTGTCTGTCGGCCCGCTCGGCCTCGCGGCGGGTCCGAACGGCGTTGCGGATCCGGTTGGCCAAGAGTTCGTACCGTTCGGTGCCGCTCCCCTTCTGGAGATAGTCGGTGACACCGGCAGCAATGGCGTCACTGGCGACTGCCTCGCTGCCCTTGCCGGTGAAGAGGATAAACGGGAGGTCGGGATACTCCTCTCGGACAGCCTGTAGGAATTCGATGCCGTCCGTGCCGGGCATATTGTAATCCGAGACGACGCAGTCAGGCGGGCGGTCATTAATATTCTCCAACCCCTCGTCGGCACTGGTCGCTGTCTGGACAGCGAAGCGGTCGTCCTCGCGTTCGAGAAACGTCCCTGTCAGGTCCGTGATGGAGGGGTCGTCATCGACGTGGAGAACCTGAATCTCTCGGTGTAAACTGAACGGCATGGTCTGTAATGTGTTACTATTATTAAAAAAACTACTGGTTAAATATGAATTAATTTCTCGGTATCAACAAAGTCAATTTCTGTCCTGATTCTGCTAATTTGAAATAACAATGCTCTGATGCTGACTATAACCTCTATATTCAGCAGTCAGTAGCAGCCCATATCACATATCGAATCGTTATTTCGCCAGATTGGACAAGAGCCATCTACAAATTGGCCTATCATTAGGCGTATAAATCAGT